>JASJBX010000198.1 GCA_030066295.1 Crocosphaera sp. | reverse complement strand
CCTTAGACTTAGCGTCTGCTGAGCCTGTATCTGCTCCTGCTATCAATGGTTAATTCCTTGATAACAACTAAATAATACAAAAAAGCACTCTCAGAAATGGGGGTGCTTTTTTGTTTTTGTTAAGCTAATTGATGAGAGACTTATGTATAGTTAAACAACACTAGTATTTTATGGATATCGGCGTATTCGGCATAGGATTAATGGGTAAACCGTTAGCAGAAAGACTGCTACAAGCTAATTATTCGGTCACTGTCTATAATCGAACTATCAACAAAGCCCAAGAATTAGAGTCGTTAGGGGCTAAAGTCGCTCAAACCCCCTTAGAAGCCATTCAAAGGGCAGAGGTACTCATTTTGATGTTAACAGATGCCACAGCCATTAGAGAGGTGTTACTCAACACAGAAACGGCAAATAAGCTACAAAATCGTACTATTATCCAAAATAGAGTTAATATTAAATTGTAAGGGGTTTTTTACGAATTTTCAAATCCATTGCATGGATGGAATTGTCATTGAATCAGATTGAAGTTAGGAGCGATTAATTCTACTCTAATGTCTTGGTAGCATAATCTAGCAATTCCCATGTCTTTGGTACATTGCTTCGAGGTATTTTTAGTAATACTGACATCTTGCACCAGTACAAAAAAATTCGGCAACAAAAGACAGAAAATAAATTATTAAGTAGTTACCATCAAAATAAACCCTGTTCCCTGTTCCGTCTCTAAACTAGCTAGTTTTATCGAAGGTGCAAGATATGAGTAATAATCAAAGCTCACTTTTTATATTAGTCCTCGCGATGACAAGTTAAATCCCTAATAACTTTTGAGGATTAGTACAACATCTCGACTGCCCTAAAGACACAAAAAATATCTTAAATAATTTTTGTAATGCGATGACTATTTATTTTCTTTTGCTTTCATCGCATAATCCCTAAATCTTTCTAAGTCAGCCATAATAGTTGATTCTACAATTCTACCCAAAAATAAGTTATCCATTAGCTTCCCTAACCATCCAGGAATATCATAAGCAACGCTTAAACGAACAATACTACTTCCTTGTCTATCATAAAAGCGAATGGCTCCACGATTGGGTAAACCATCCACCGATTCCCATTGTATAATTTGATGGGGAACAACTTTTAAAATTTTGGATAACCAAATAAATTCAAAGCCACCACTAGCTAATTTCCAACGTGATAATTCTGGATCTTCATCTAATATTTTAACCGAGTCGATCCATTTCATCCACTGTGGCATTTGTTCTAAATCTGACCATAACCCCCACACTAATTCTATGGGAGCATCAACTTCAATTTGTACGCTATGTTCTAACCAATTAGACATTTTATATTAACATAATAATTAAAGGTGGGGTGGGCAATGCCCACCGTCTTTGTTATTCTAACGAATTGTAGAAACTTGGGTGGATTTTTTCAAAGTTTCTGCTTTTTCTAAGATAACAGTTGCTGCTTGTTTACCGGAAATGGTTGCCCCTTCCATACTATCAATATAGTCTTGTTGTGTGTAACTTCCAGCGAGGAAAAAGTTAGGAATAGGAGTAGCTTGAGAAGGTCGATAAACATCCATACCGGGAGCTTCTCTATATAAAGACTGTGCTAATTTGACTACACTATACCACGTCATATTTAACTCCCGTGAGGAAGGAAATAGTTCGTGAACTTGTTTTAAAACATGGTTAGCAATGTCTTCATTTTTGGCTTTAATGAAGGGATCACCAGGGGTTAAGACTAACTGTAATAATGACCCCTCTCCTGGTTTATAATAATCCCCAGGACTGCTTAAAGCTAAGTCAGAAAAGCAAGAAAAATCAGCATCGGCTGTATATAATAAATTGTCAATTCCGGCTGCTTGTTTTAATTGTTTACGTTGGCTTTCGTCGTCTAATTCTGTTACCCAACCATCAAATCTTAATTGAACAGTTGCTACAGGAACCGCTTCCAGCTTATAAATGTTATCAAACAGAGAAAACTTACGCCAAGCATTCGGTATTAATCGTTGGATACCTGGTACATCACAAGCACAAACATAAGCGTCTGCGGTGATCATTTCTTCTTTTTCTCCATCAGGAATAATTAATCCTGTGATTTCAATGTTATCGTTATTCTCTGTATATAAAATTTCTCTAACTCTGCGTCGCGTATGAATTTTGACCCCACGACTTTCGAGATAATTAGTAATCGGTTTATGGAGATATTCATGGGGAGAACCCTCTAACATTCTTAAGATAGAGGCTTCTGTTTTAGTAGCAAAAAAGAGGAAAATGGTTAGCATACAACGGGCAGAAATATTTTCCGTATCAATAAATCCCAACGCATAGGCAATGGGGTTCCACATCCGTTGTAAACTGCCATTATTTCCCCCATGTTGACGAAACCAGTCCGCAAAACTGATAGAATCAAGGTTACGGATGGTTTTCATAGCCCCATCAAAGTTGAGTAACCCAGGTACTAAAGGACTGGTTCCCAACGCCAAAGAATTGGCCATTTTATCAATCGCTGAGAGTTGAGAAGTGGTAAAAAAGGCTTTTAACCCGTGTAACGGCGCACCCACGGGGAAACGGAAGTCTAACTCTCCAATTTTACCCCCACGATTGATAAAGGTATGGGTGTGTTCCTTGAGGCGTAAATTCTCGATCGCCCCGACTTTCTTCATGAGGGCAAATAGGTTATAATAACAGCCAAAAAAGACGTGCAACCCCATTTCGATGTGATTGCCATCCTTGTCGACCCAACTGCCCACTTTTCCCCCCACAAAAGGACGAGATTCAAAGATTTCCACCTCACAACCGGCATCCACTAAATCGATGGCCGTGGCCATCCCCGCTAAACCTGCACCAACGATCGCAACTCGCATTCTTTAGTTCCTTGTCTCATTTTCTTTACATATTTTAATAGAAAAGGAGCATTTTTTTCTAAACGGGTTTAGTGGCCACAATGGTACGATGACGATGATCACTGGGTACGGTGGTTTGATACTCAAACCCTAATATGGTTAAAGCTTCTTCCACATTGAAGGTGTAATAGTCATCACTGTGAGGTTCTGTACTTTTCATCAACATGAACAATGCCGGTGGTAAGTTTTGAATTACTTCTGAGCGGGGGTTATTGTCAACAATACCGAGAACCCCTCCCGGACGTAAAAGACGCAACGCCTCCTTAAAGATAGCCGTTGCAGCATGACGGGGTAATTCATGGAGAAGAAATTGAATGGTAATGACATCAAAAGAATGATCCGCAAAGTCCGTCCTTTCGGCTAAACCGTGTACCCATTGACTGATTTCTTGCTGTTCATCGGTTACTTTGGCCACCGCTAACATATAGGGGGATAAATCGAGTCCGATGGTGTTGATAGGGGTCTTTTGTCGTTGACTATAATAACGGTGCAGTGCTTTTGTAGAAACTCCCACAGAACAGCCAATATCAAGAATATTGTTGACTTGAGGAGGACTGTAGGGTTCTAAAACCTGATGAAAACTCGCTCTTAACCGTTTTTGGGCTTCTTGCCAGGTCAAATCCTCATTTTTCCAGACTCGAAGGCCAAGAGACTGTGTCGCAGGGACAGCCTCAAACGCAGCTTTCCAGCATAAGTTACCCTCATCATAAGCATGAAAAGGAACCAGATAATAGTCGGGATAAAGCACATCAGGATTGGTCATTTGTGCTAATAAGCTTTTAGCTGGAGATTTTTCTAAGATTTGACAGTTTCCTTGCCACGAAATGCCGTTTCTTTCTGCTGTGTTAATAATGACTTGTCTCGCTTGGTGGGTCATGAGGCGATAAATAGGCTTTGTTTGTATCATTAAATTGACAAAGCGCGAGAGAAGATCATTACCCGTCCAGTCAGGTTTAACTTTAGCCGCCATAATATTGAGAATAAGGGTTTATGGTTTGAAGATACTTTTCACTATATCACTATCAAGTAATATGAGCGATCCCATCGACCCATCGTAAATAATGTTGTGCAGTTTGTGACACTTGAACAATCTTCCTAATTTTCCTATTCCCTGACTGACCATTTACCGATAATATGAATAATGCTGAATAAACTTAACAGTAAAATCAATTTTAGGAAATGGTAAACTCCGCCCCATTTCCTCCCCATAATGGTTAATCCGACGGGGTTGTTAGCGGTTAATTTAAAGATTAATGAACCAAGAAATATTTGAAAAAGTAAAAGGCATCGTGGTTGAACAACTCGAAGTGGCAGAGGACACAGTGACTCCAGAAGCCAACTTTGCCAATGACTTAGGGGCTGATTCCTTAGATACAGTAGAATTGGTCATGGCTTTAGAAGAGGAGTTTGACATTGAAATTCCGGACGAAGCGGCTGAAAATATTGCCACGGTACAAGCGGCTGTGGACTATATTGCAGAAGAAAAGGCTAAAGCTTAAACAATAAAACCAGGTATCTTTATCCCCCCATCTCCCCTCCTCAGTGCAACGCCGGGTAGATCAATCTTTTAATAAGGGACAATCATGACAAATTCACAATTAAAGCGAGTAGTGGTAACTGGGTTAGGTGCGATCACCCCCATTGGCAATACCTTAGCAGATTATTGGCAAGGGTTAATGAGTGGACAAAGTGGGATCACTGAAATTACCCATTTTGATCCGTCCAAACACGCTTGTCGCATTGCTGGTGAAGTGAAAGGATTTGATCCTCATGACTACCTAGATCGTAAAGAAGCAAAACGGATGGACCGTTTTGCTCAATTTGGAGTTTCAGCCAGTTTACAAGCTTTAGCTGACTCTAAGTTAGTGATTAACGATCTCAATGCTGAGCAAATTGGCGTCATCATTGGGACAGGAGTGGGGGGAATCAAAGTTCTCGAAGATCAACAAGAAATTTACTTAAACCGAGGCCCCAGTCGTTGTAGTCCGTTTATGATCCCCATGATGATCGGCAATATGGCCTCAGGACTAACGGCTATCCATACCGGAGCTAAAGGTCCCAATACTTGCACCGTCACCGCTTGTGCGGCCGGGTCCCACGCCATCGGCGATGCCTTTCGTCTGGTGCAACGGGGTTACGCTAAAGCCATGTTTTGTGGGGGCAGTGAAGCAGCCGTCACCCCCTTATCTTTGGCTGGATTTGCCTCAGCTAGAGCGTTATCAACCCGTAATGATGAGCCGCAGCGAGCCAGCCGCCCCTTTGATCAGGATCGAGACGGTTTTGTTATGGGAGAAGGATCAGGTATTTTACTTCTAGAAGAATTAGACCACGCCTTAGAACGGGGGGCGAAAATTTATGCAGAAATCGTGGGCTATGCCATGACTTGTGATGCTTATCACATGACGGCCCCAGTACCCGATGGTGCCGGTGCCACTCGGTCTATGGAATTAGCCCTAAAGGATGGGGGGATTTCTCCTGAAACCGTTAGTTATATCAATGCTCACGGGACCAGTACGGCAGCTAACGATGTCACCGAAACCAAAGCTATTAAAAAGGCGTTAGGAGATCAAGCTTATCGCATTGCTGTGAGTTCTACTAAATCCATGACGGGTCATTTATTGGGAGGTTCTGGAGGGATTGAAGCAGTGGCCACAGCGATGGCTGTTGCTAACGATCGCATTCCTCCAACCCTGAATTTAGATAATCCTGATCCTGAGTGCGATCTTGATTATGTGCCTTATGAAAGTCGGGCTTTAGAGATTGATGTGGCCTTATCTAATTCCTTTGGGTTTGGTGGCCATAATGTCACCTTAGCCTTTAAAAAATATCGTTAGTCAAGAGCGATCTTGAGAAGCCTACACTGTACGCCTTGCGTCAGTGTAGGAGTACGTCACTGGCATCTTCCACTTGATCAAGTAGTTGTTGTAATTCTTCCCCTTCAATTACTTCAACTGCTAATAATTGTTGAGCAATTTTTTCTAGAAGATCGCGGTTATGATTAAGAATAGATAAAGCTTGTTGATGACCAGAATCGACAATTTGCTTAACCTCTTCGTCAATGGCTTTGGCGGTTTCTTCACTCACTAAACGACGGGGGTTAAGGCCGGCACCCCCCAAAAAATTGGCCTGTTGTCGTTTTTCATAGGCTAATGGTCCGAGTACCTTACTCATCCCATAAGCGGTTACCATGCGTTCAGCAATATCTGTGGCCTTTTGTAAATCTCCGGATGCCCCATTGGTAACGCTACCAAAGACGATCTCTTCGGCAGCCCGTCCTCCTAGTAACATAGCAATTTGTTGACGAAATTCTGTGTCACTCGTCAAAAAACGGTCTTCGGTAGGCATTTTCAAAGTGTAACCCAAGGCCGATAAACCCCTAGGAACAATGGAAATTTTAGCGACTTTTCCCCCCCCTGGCATAACAGCCCCGATTAAAGCGTGGCCCACTTCGTGGTAAGCGACCACTTTCTTCTCCTGATCCCCTAAAACACGACTTTTCTTCTCCAAACCCGCCACAACCCGTTCGATCGCTTCTTTGAAGTCTCCCTGCGTTACATATTCCCGTTGATTTCTTGCTGCTAACAAGGCCGCTTCATTGACCAAGTTAGCTAAGTCAGCCCCGGCAAACCCTGGAGTATGGGTGGCAATATCTTTCAGGTTAATATCGGGGTCAATTTCTACCCGTTGGGCGTATATTTCTAAAATCGCTAGTCTTCCAGCCAGATCCGGACGATCCACCAATACTTGCCGATCAAAACGTCCCGGTCTTAACAGGGCTTGATCGAGGGTTTCTGGACGGTTGGTGGCGGCTAAAACGATAACCGTAGCATCCCCTACTGCAAAGCCATCCATTTCCGTTAACAGTTGGTTTAAGGTCTGTTCCCGTTCATCGTTACTGCCACTGAGGCCATTCCCTCCACTACGAGACTTGCCGATGGCATCTAATTCATCGATGAAAATAATACAGGGGGCTTGTTTTTTAGCCTGATCAAATAAATCTCTCACTCTGGCGGCCCCGGTTCCCACGAATAATTCCACAAATTCTGAGGCGGAGATGCTAAAAAAGGTCACATCGGCTTCCCCGGCCACCGCTTTGGCTAACAGGGTTTTTCCTGTACCCGGTGGACCCACCAATAACACCCCTTTAGGGATGCGGGCCCCAATGCGACTGAAGCGATCGGGGTTTTTGAGAAATTCCACAATTTCAACTAATTCGGTCTTCGCTTCTTCGGCCCCGGCCACATCGGCAAAGGTAATTCTGGCTGTTTCCCCTTCTACATAGACCTTAGCTTTACTTTTACTGAAGGCTAACGATCCTCGATCTTCATTGCGATATAGTAGGAATTGCATGGCCAAGACTAAGATTAGAGGGGGAATAACCCATGCCAAAAGGGTACTCACCCAGCTATTTTGAGGGGGTGGGGCCGCTTCAAAAATGATACCCTTTTCCTTGAGTAAGCTGGGTAAGTTGGGATCGTTAATGGGAATGGTGGCTACAACAGGTCCGACATTCGGTGAAGGTTTGACTCGAGAGGGCGTTGAAGCAGTAGGACTGTGAAGGGGGTTACTAGAGATGTTGGAGTTGTCCAGGGGAGTTTCTGGTAGGGGTAATAAGTCTTCAGAAGGAGAAAGAACGGATAGGGATTTGAGTTGATAGAGAATCAAACGATTACCTATTTTCACTCTGGCTATCTTATCGTCTTCAACTTTTTCTAAGAATGCACTATAGGGTTCGATGGGGACTTCGTTATCAGAACGATTGGTATAGTAGTAAATTAGGTAAATGAGGAAGATAACCCCCACGCCCATTAAAATTAAACTACCGAGAGGGGGAAGACGTAGAAAGCGAGAGTTATTTTTGAGTCCCATTTTTATTGGTCACCATATCCCAAACACTATGACTATCTTATAGGGTAGCAGTTTGCTCAAGGCTTAGGGCTTCACAAGTCAAAATTTCCTGAAGGAAGCTCTTTTTTTTATCATTTTATATGGGGGCGGAGAGACTTGAACTCTCACGACCTTGCGGTCAACGGATTTTCATTCTCTTGCAGCTTTCGCTACTGCATCAGTTGAGCTTTGAGAATTGGACTCTCCCTTTACCCTCAGCCTAACCTGTTAGGGTAGCTCCCGTCGAGTCTCTGCACCTTCCAAACCCTTTCGGCTTTGGCTTGGCTCAGGATTGCCTTATCTATCGACTTAGGTTTCCCTGAATTTGAGAGCGGACACTTGCAAGATTTCTCGAACAAGGCTCAATTTTACTTAAGTCCGTAGCGTCTACCATTCCGCCACGCCCCCGTCAGGCTCAGAAGCTAAATCAGCTTTTTTCACCGACAATTATTTATCATAGCACAAGGAGTGTCTTTTGGTTAATCAATTTTGAGATTTTTTTTTCTGAGTATTAATTATTAGGGTTTTGTCTTGTCTACGGGATAATAGACCGGTAATGGCAACAATCATTAAACCTATTCCACCAATAATGTTATAAGAGCAATGTAGCCAAGTGTAGTGCAACCAACTCCCATTATGAACAGCGCGACTTAATTGATACATTGACTCGGAAGAATAATGAGATAAACAAACGTTTGTCCAACCACTTATGGCAAAAATCACACCCATCGCCCCGAAGACGGGGGATAAAAGAGAATGAAACTTACGCATGAGCAGAGTTTTGTTAGTCTTTTTGGAGATGTTTTTCTTCGTCCATCGCCAGATAATGATTCCACTGATAAATAAGGCAAGTATGGATAGAGAAACTAATCCATTGATCAATTGATGGGTTAAACGATTTAAGGGCTGAAAGCTATGCCACTTTTGAAGAAAATGGTAGATTAGTCCTAACTTAAAATCCCGTGCGATCCCCATTAACGTTCCCGACAGGGCGTACCAAATGATAGGCAATGCGATAACAATTGTCCCCAAACGCCTATGAAATAAGAACCAAGGACGAAGAAAGCGTCGGCGAAGAGATGATTGTTTTTGTTGCTGATGAGATTTAGTTAATAATTCTGTATTGTTATTGTTTGGTTGTGATGTTGGACTCATGATCATTGATCAACCAAGTTTTATATATGGTTTCGTTTGAAAAGCATAACTTGCTTTCTTTTGTCAAGTCCAAAGACAGCTTGTCAAAATTGCTCTTTTTCTGCCTCAATTTTGACCTTAATTAGGGTTTGCTGAATAAGTTACTCAAAAATTTATGCCACTTTTGACCAAGAATTTCCTGACAAATCAATAAGTTTCAGCACAGAAAAATCTTTTAAACTATAATCAAAATTAATGAGAAG
>JASJBX010000197.1 GCA_030066295.1 Crocosphaera sp. | reverse complement strand
AAAGCAAGCATTTTTAACATTACTTGACTATTATTGTTCGGTGGGCAAATATCTTTAATACTCTAGTTAAATGAAATAACTTTTTGGCTTTGCCCACCCTACTGTTTTATTTCGTCTCTTTTATTGCCCCAAAACAGAGGTTACAAGCGCACAACTTTGCAATTGTGTATAGAATATCATGTCAAGTCAAGCAAAAGCAAGCATTTGTAACATTAATTTATCATCCGTCTTGCCTAACTATTGCGCTATAGTAGGAGTTGTTATCCCAAAAGAAAGAAATGCTATCATAACCAATAATAGTTTAAAAAATAATAAATCCTTATCAAATTGTAGTGGATACTAATGTTGTATTATCAGGGTTACGTTCAAATAAAGGTGCATCTTATAAATTATTAACGATTCTCAATGATCCACGATTTGAGATCAATATCTCTACCGCTTTAATTTTTGAATACGAACAAACTTTAAAACAAAATTATAAAGATTTAGGATTAACTCTAGAAGATATTGAGGATATTGTCAACGGAATTTGTACTATTGCTAATCATCGAAAAATATTTTATTTATGGAGGCCAATGGCCAATGATCCAGATGATGACTTTTTAATTGATTTAGCGATTGAATCTCAAGCCAACTTTATTATAAGTTATAATAAAAAAGACTTAAAAACTATTGAAAAGTTTGATATTTTAGTGTTAACCCCTAAACAATTTTTACAACTGATAGGAGAAATAAACTCATGAAATTAAATGCTCAAATTCCCGATGCTTTATACCAACAACTTGAAACCTTAGCTAACAAACAAAGTGTTTCTATTGATCAATTAGTTACGATTGCTTTATCTGCTCAAATTTCTGCTTGGATGACAAAAGATTATATCGAAGAAAAAGCAAAACAAGGAAGTTGGGAAAAGTTTCAAAAAGTATTAGATAAAGTTAGCGATCGCCCACCGGAGGAATATGATAAATTGTAGTTATAGATAAACTTTATATAAGGAAAGGAATTAATTAAATTATGAATTCACTAAAATTAAAAACAACAATCAATGAAAAACTATCTAATTTATCTCCAGAACAACTTAACACAGTTTTGGAATTTATCGAATCAATAGAAACCTTAGAAGCAAATAATAAAACTCCACAAAAAACAGTCATAGAAAAAATGGGTGGTTGTCCTAAGTTTTTCCTAGAAAGCTCTGGAAATTTATCAGATAGAGATACTCGAAAAAAAATCATAGCAGATAAAATTAAAGAAAAACATCAAAAAAGACATAACTCATAATAATGAATAACTATCCTTTTGTTTTAATAGATACAGGAATTATCGTTGCTTTTTATGATGTTAAAGATTGCTATCATCAGCAAGTTTTGAATTTTTTTAACACTTGTAACAGTCAACTAATTACAACTCTTGCTTGTGTCACAGAAGTTATGTGGTTACTATCCCCTAATATTAATGTACAAAATGAGTTTTTACTAGCGTTAGAAAAAGAAGCATTTATTTGTGAACATTTACTTCCATCAGATTATCAAAGAATTAGTCAACTTAACACGACTTATCAAGACTTACCAGGAGACTTTACTGACTTATCCCTTATTGTCATCTCTGAAAGATTAAATATATCAGAAATTGCTACTTTGGATAAAGACTTTGATGTTTATCGACGTTATCGCAAAAAACCTTTTAATCGAGTATTTTTCCCTCAGCGATAAGTCCATGACTGGGGACTGTTTCATCTCGTCTCTTCTATTTCTCAAAAACAGAGGTTACAAGCGCACACCTTTACCAATATCTATATTATACCACGTCAAGTCAAGTAAAAGCAAGCATTTTTAACATTCCTTGACTATTATTTCTCGGTGGGCAAATATCTTTAATACTCTAGTTACATCAGATGTGTTTTAGCTTTGCCCACCCTACTGTTTTATCTCGTCTCTTCTATTACTCAAAAACAGAGGTTACAAGCGCACACCTTTCCCATTGTGTATAGAATATCATGTCAAGTCAAGCAAAAGCAAGCATTTTTAACATTACTTGACTATTATTGTTCGGTGGGCAAATATCTTTAATACTCTAGTTACATCAGATGTGTTTTAGCTTTGCCCACCCTACTGTCTATTGCGCTACAGTATTATTAACCCATCATCCCTAAAGTTGCCAAAACAAACAGCGATCGCTCGCAGTAACGAATATGATAAATTGTAGTTACAGATGAAATAGTGTCAATGCGATGAAAATCTCAGAAATAGCATCAGAAAAAATAGCAAAACTTCCCGTTGATAAACAACAACAGGTTTTAGACTTTATCGAGTTTATACAATCAAAAATAGAACCTGAAACCATAGACGAAAACGTATCATTCCTCGAAGCAGCAAAAGACTTCGCAGGTTGTCTCGATAATAAGATAACAGACCTTTCACATAATCAGCAATATATGGAAGGTTATGGAGAATAATGAGAAAGAAAATCTTATTAGATACAGGTCCTTTGGTTGCGTTTTTACAACCTCAAGATAGGTTTCATAACTGGGTAGTGAGAGAGTTAGAAACCATTGCTAAACCCCTGTTAACTTGTGAAGCTGTACTTTCAGAAGCTTGCTTTTTACTAAGAAATATACATAATGGAAAAGATACGGTTATGGCTTTGATTGCTAACGGATATATTGAAATTCCCTTTCACATTCAAGAAGACCTTGAAGCCGTAAGATTACTGATGAAATCTTATGAATCTGTTCCCATGTCTTTTGCTGATGCTTGTTTAGTCAGAATGTCTGAGAAATATTCAAATAGTACCATTTTGACCTTAGATGGAGATTTTCACGTCTATCGCAAACACCGTAATCAAATTATTCCCATTATTATTCCTGATTAATCTATCATCAAAGTTTTAATTTTGGGGACTGTTTTATCTCGTCTGTTTTATTTCTTGAAAACAGAGGTTACAAGAGCGCAGCTTCTCCATTGTCTATATAATATCATGTCAAGTCAACTAAAAGCAAGCATTTTTAACATTAATTTTTGACTTTTGCCTTTTGACTTTTGCCTTTCGCGTAGCGGTGTGTCAAGTCAACTAAAAGCAAGCATTTTTAACATTAATTTTTGACTTTTGCCTTTTGACTTTTGCCTTTCGCGTAGCGGTGTGTCAAGTCAAGCAAAAGCAAGCATTTTTAACATTAATTGATAATTTTTGCCAACCATTGCTCAACTGTGATAGATATCACATTTAACCCGTGATCAAAATCAGACGGTTAGTCGTGATTTTTCACAGCCATTGGGGAATACTGATTAATAAACCTTACCTTTAAACCGATAACTCTATGAAAATCACCCTTACCCTCTTGACCACCCTTGTTTCTGGTAGTTTAATCATGGCCGGTTCAGCAACGGCCCAAGATTATTCCCGTAGTCGTCCCCAGAATTTTGATAATTGCGATTATGGGAATTATCTGGTGACCAATAATGGTAGCTGTGTTGATTTATCGGGAGATAATTCTAGCCGTTACAATTTTTATGAAGCAAAATTTTTTACAGCTTTAAAAAATGCAGGAATTTCCCTTAGTTTTGAAACCTGTGAAGCGGGACTTTTAGGGTATTATCAGCCTGATTATAATAGAATGACCATGTGTCAAAATAATCGACAAGATTTTAATCTTTATATTGAAACCTTAGCCCATGAAAGTTGGCACGTTGTTCAAGATTGTGCTGCCGGATTAGACAATGGTTCAGTGGTTCCGATTATGACGGCTGATTCTTCCACCTTCCGTTCCATTTTAGCCAGTTTAGGTTCGGCGGATTGGCAAAGTTTAAATCTCTATGACCCACAAGACTTACCCTATGAAGGGGAAGCATTTCTGATGGAAAAACACCCCGATAAGGTTTTACAAGCCTTAAATGCTTGTGCTTCTGGCCGTTAATTATAGAAGAGAAAACATTACACTGAACTAATAAGAAAACTTGAAATTTTAGCAGTGACCAGTTATTCTGATTAACTGGTCATTTATCATTTTATTTCAATCTTGTATATACTCTGTTCCTTGAATTAAAGCCATTTCTGCCCTCATAAATTCTCGACCTAAATAAGCAGCATGATCTAGCATCGTAATAGAACAATTTTCATTTTTTTCTATAACTTTAACGCATAACTCTTTGGCACTGCGTCCCGTAAAAAGGGTTTCGGCGGTGCGATTGCTTTTGCCCCTAGCTGCGATCACTTCTCCCGTTTCTGGGTCGACCGCCAACCCTTTTTCATTAATAATATTGGTGAAATGTTTGGCACAAATCAAGCTATTTTCTCGATCAATATAAATAATAAAATATCCACCCGGATCAAGGGCGATGGGGCGTTTTGAGAGTTGATCATCTAATTGTTTGATAGTTTTTGCTAATTCATTCATGATCACTAGGAAATTAATTGCCATTATGACTGCTAGTAACAATCCCCGAATAAACCCAACCTTTTTGAGCATCCACCGTAATGATGGCCCCTTCTCGAATCTTTTGGGTTGCCTCTTTAAACCCGACAATGACTGGAACCCCTAGACGCAAACCAATCACCGCAGCATGACTGGTTAAACTGGATTCTTCCGTAATAATGCCCGACGCTTTACGCATCATTTCCACAAACTCGGCGTTAGTCCCTGGAACCACCAGAATATCTCCTGGTTCAAAATTGCCCAATTCTCGAGCATGATGGCCAATTCGAGCCCGTCCACTGGCTGAACCCTGACCAACGCCGATTCCCTTTCCCAAGATAGCCTTCACCATTTCTACTTTAATCAAATCCGTCGAACCCGCCACCCCTTGCAACGTGCCGGCGGTCATCACCACAAGATCCCCATCTTTGAGTAACCGATTCTCTTGCGCCACATTAACCGCCGATTCAAACGTTTGCGTCGCTGACGGTAAATCCAGCACTAATAGAGGTTTAACCCCCCAGACTAACTGTAATTGCCGTGCCACATCCACATGGGGCGTTACCGCTAAAATGGGGATTTGGGGGCGGAACTTCGAGACATTGCGGGCTGTTGAACCCGTTTTTGTCAAAGACATAATAGCTGCTGCGTCGAGTTCTTGAGCAATGTGACTCACCGCCGAAGAAATCGCATTCGTGATGGACTGTTTTTCTTCGGACACCATTTTACTCACGGTGGGTTCCTGTTCGATGCGTTCAGCAATAGTGGCCATGGTGGCGACCGCTTCCACTGGATACTTACCCACAGCCGTTTCATTGGATAACATCACCGCATCGGTCCCGTCTAGGATGGCGTTGGCCACATCCGAGACTTCGGCGCGAGTAGGTCGAGGATTACTCGCCATACTGTCCAACATTTGGGTAGCGGTAATCACAGGAATCCCTAACTTATTGGCCGTAGCGATTAACCGTTTTTGGAGAATGGGAACATCTTCGGGGGGTAACTCTACTCCTAAGTCCCCTCGGGCTACCATTACCCCATTACACAGAGAAAGAATTTCTTCCATCTCCTCGATCGCCTCATGTTTTTCAATTTTGGCAATCACCGGTACATTTTTCCCTGCATTAGCAATCAGTTCTTTAATTTCGAGAATATCTTGAGGGTTTCTCACAAAACTCAAAGCCACCCAGTCCACTCCTTGATCCAAACCAAACATCAAATCTTCCTTATCTTTCTCGGTTAAGGCTTTCACCGATAGATAAACCCCTGGAAAATTAACCCCTTTGCGATCGGACAACACACCCCCAACCACAACCCGACAGTGAAGATCCTTCTTTTCCCTATCCACCCGTTCCACTCGCATTTCCACCTTCCCGTCATCCATCAAGATTCTTGCCTGTTCCGGCACTTCATCTGCTAGATAATCATAGGAGACATAACTGATGGTTTGATCACATTCGACTTCACGACTGGTCAAAACGAAAGAATCCCCTGGTTTTACAGTAATCGGTCCGTTGACAAATTGACCCAAACGAATTTTGGGACCTTGTAAATCTTGTAAAATCCCCACCGGTTGATTTAATTCAAAGGCAGTTTGACGGATGAGGCGAATACTATGTTGATGATAGTCGTGATCACCATGAGAAAAATTGAGTCGCAGTGTGGTCGCCCCTGCTAAGATCAGTTGACGTAAAATCTCTTTATTTTGGGTTGCGGGGCCAATGGTTGCCACGATTTTAGTTCGGCGGGCCATAGTAGGAAAGGACATAAAGTAGAAATAGAGTCTTTACCTAGTATCTCATGAATGGTTCCTTGCACCGACAAGTACAAATGTTCTATTAGTTGTGATCTTATTATGCTGATCTTCTTCCCGAAAAAAGACCCTCGAATCCCCCACTTTCATTAAAACTATTCGAGTCGCCTTTCATCCGAATCGATCCCTTCTGAAATTGGCAATTTTTGGAGATCGGAGGAAATATACTAGACATTATGTACAGGTTTGTCTAGTATTGTAGAGGTTTTTGTCTTCTAGAAGAATCTCCTGTATTTTTTGGATAAAATAGAGGTAAGGGGACTTACCAAGAAAATTAAGATTCTTTCAACAGTGTTGAGGTCAAGACTAATGATAAATAAATCCTTAAGTTTACTTTTAGGAATTAGCCTATCTTTTGGGGTTTTGGCAACAGAAACCTTAGCCTATCCGAACAGAGTTCGCTTTAGTACCAGTCCAGGGATTCATCGGACAATTATTGCTCCCAATAGCAGAATCGGAAATCGTTATCCCAGAGGAAGTGCTGATTATGGAGGTAGGGGAAATTATCGGTTCCGAGAAAGAATTACCATTGAAAGGGATCAACGGGGGTATTGTTACAATTGTGGTAATTCTAATCCCTACCATCGCCATAGAAATTATCGGGGATATGGCCGTAATTCTCGTTTTGTTCCTCAGGATGGCTCCTATCCCTATTATCGATGAGTTAGTTCGTTAACGAAGTCTAAAAGCGAAGGGAATTTCTGCAATGAAATTTAGTCTGTCTATATTTGACTATACTTTTAGACCCTATTATCTCGATAATATGATTCCTAATCCGGGTAAATGATTAAGCATTAATTTTCCTTTGTCGAGACTAACCCCTTGAAAGGGATCGTCAACTAGGTTTAAATGGCTATCTAAGTCTAAATAATCAGCATAAGCTCCTAAGTGAGTCATAGCAGTATTGGCTAAACTACTATCAGAATAACAACCATACATAATCTTGAGTCGGCAAGCTTTAGCGATCGCAATCATTCTCATCACTTCACTCAATCCTCCTGCTTTCATCAGCTTAATATTAATGCCATGAATATAAGGGGAAAGTTTGATAATATCTTCACTTGTAAAACAACTTTCATCGACAAAAATAGGTAACGGCGATCGCTGATATAATTCAGATAAACTATCTTCATCTCCCACATTAAGCGGTTGTTCGATATACTTAACAGGGTGTTGGGCCAACCAGTTGCTCATCACTATAGCCTCTTGTACGGTCCATCCTCCATTGGCATCTACTGTCAAAGGAAGATGGGGCATTGCTTCGCGAATGGCTAAAATCATCCCTTGATCCGCTTCGATTCCTTCTGGAGAACCTAACTTAATTTTTAAGAGGTTAACCTCCATAAAATCAAGCCATTTTTCTATCCTTTCTACTGCTTTCTCTGGGGAACTAATACCGATGGTAACCGAGGTAGAAAAGGGGCGATCGCCTTTCAATCCCCATAGTTTCCATAGAGGTAGGTTCACCTTTTTGCCTAACCAATCATACAAAGCGGTATCGATGGCTGCCCGAAGGGATGAATGAATATTATGATCTAATAAAACTGTTTCAATTTCTTGTCTTTGCAGAGGGTGAAATGGTTCCAACCTTGGCGTAATTCCCGTTAATTCTTGTTCTAATTTTTCACTATCTATCTTCCTTTCTTTAATCACTGAAAAAGGGGAAGCTTCTCCCCAAGCCTCTATGCCATCTGATTCTATTTTGATCCATAAATTTTTGTTTTCGGCGGTTGTTCCACGACTAATCTTTAAGGGAAAACGTTTATGAACAGTAAAGGTTTTAAAGGTAATACGCATTTATTTGCTTAAACTTAAGTTATAGAAACGGGGTGAGTTTTATCCACCCCGTTTAACGTTTAATTTTTAACTTCTACCATTTCGATAATTCTCTCATCAATATCCTTGACTAAAAAATTAAGCGGTTTTCTCCGACGTACTTTATACTTTAAACGTCTTGACTCAACCCTTAATAAAATATCTTCTAAACATTCATTATCAAAACAAACATGACGCTGACGATTTTTTTCCCCGTAACTTGCCCCTGCAATAATATGAAGTTGGGTATTTTTTTTCAGTTGATACCACAACCCATCCCTGTTTCCTAAGTTACTGGTCGCGGTTGCAGTGGGGGTGGCAGACAGATAAAAGGGATCAACCCCTGCAGTCCCCAAAGTTTGTTCATAATTGTAATAATAATGAAGGGGAACATCCGCTACATTTAACTGCAATAAACCCTCATAAAATTGTCGGGCGACCTCTAGATCAGATACCATAATCGTGTAAACCTTGGGCGCACTGGTGAGAAACATCCACATGGCCAAACCATAAGCAGCCAATAACATCACCATGATGCCTTGGGTCGAAAAAACGCTATCGATGGGCAAAAATGCTCCTAAATATTCGGATGTTAGAGTAAGGTGTATCACTATAGTCATCAGTTAAAAGTGGAAACAATTCACGTTCTTTGCAGCAAATCATGTCGTGAACTGCCCGACTCTGACGCAAGCGTACAGCGCGGGCTTCCTACCCAATCGGCCGCTTTCTACTGCAAGCAATAGCAAGTCTTACGCCAAGACGATAGGCTATCCCCCTTGTCCCAAAGGTTCAAAATTCTTTACTAAAAAAACAATTGATAGAGACATTGATCCTATCGATTATCATTTAGGCTATAATAACTAATCTTCTATTAACTCGTCAACCAGTCCTTTGAGCAGCAATCTGGCTACTTGAACCTCCCGTCGCGAGAGGCGCGAGGGATTCCCATATAGACTCTTGACTAGACTACCTAAATAGTCCCCGTCAGACCGCCATTACT
>JASJBX010000196.1 GCA_030066295.1 Crocosphaera sp. | reverse complement strand
GGTGGTGTTAGGCGGGGTTTCCCTGTTATTAGCTGCTGTCTGTATCCATGGGGTTGATGATGTAGAAACTGTCGATAGTGATAGTAAAGCCTTAGAATTACAAGTAACCCCATCCTAGACTAAAGAGGGGAAAGACAGAATACCAGCCTTCCCCTCTCATCCCCTAAATAATTTTGGCTGTGCGAAGACCAAAATATAATCCCAGGGCGATCGCCGTAAAGATGATAATGTACCCAGCAAACGCAGCAATAGCAAGTCCTGACATAATTTCCCTACATTCCTAAAGTTAGTGATCCCTTGCCATTTTACCCTATTTGTTAACAGATTTTAAGATAGCATTAGAGCTACTTACATCTGATCTAGTATGAGAGTATAAGAGAATTGCGCTTCAGAAGAGGAATGTTGATATTTTTCTCCGTTGGTAATTGAGCGTTAGTCCCTTTCGTCGTGTTCAATGGTGGTAAAAATGAGCAGAGGAAAGTACGGGAAAGCGGTTTTGGCGGGTATAGGAACAGGGCTATGTCTAACCAGTCTCATCACAATCATAGTTTTGACGAACAATAACAACAGGGGACAGTTGTGGACAAATTCTTTGATAGTAGGGGTGGTGGCTCTTGGTGTAGGTTGTGGTCTTTGCACAGGTTGTGTAGTGCAGGATAGAGAGGATAGCAGAAGATACCAACAGTTGTACAAAGACGACAATAAAAGAATAGGAATGTTGTCTGGAGATAAAAAGCTTGACCCCGAGTTAAAGTTAGCCATTCAGAGGAATTTAGAACACAATTTGAAAGAAGAAAGTGAGCTTCTTGATGTTCCTAATGGTGATTCGACTACCCATAGTTTACTTAAGGAGTTTAGGTTAATCAAACTGTCGATCGCCAACATTGAAAAATCCATCTAACGGTGAAAAATCGTTAAGTGCATCTTAACCGAAAGGCTGGTGGAAAAAAATTACTTATAATTGAAGATATTTCTTTAATTAATCATACCTATGACCAATTCGGTTAACCCTACCACTGGAAACCTTTGGGACTTGGACTGGTATCAACCCCAACATCATCAAGATAGTGATATTTTACAACAACTGGGATTTATTCCAGGATTAAAAGAAATTCTCATGCTGCGTCAAGTGCATGGGTTAGAACATGGTACGGTTTGGGTCCTTGGCGAAACCCGAAAAGGGTTACAGGATAATGAAAACTTGGGGGGGTTATCCACGCCCAATGGTTTCTACCTCTACGGGGACGTTAAGCATCTAGACTTACAACAAGCAGTTAACAAAGCTTTACAACGGTTTCGTTCCGGCGTTTGGAATTTAGCCGTACACCCTCGTTGCGGTACCAATATGTCCGTTAATATGTTGCTGACCACTGGTTTTGTCTTCGGGACTCATTTACTATTGCCAAAAGGACCCATTGAACAAGTGTTAGGGTTACTATTGGCCACTTCCACCGCATCCCAACTGTCTCCCGACTTAGGTGTCCTAGCTCAAAAATATGTTACCACCGCCATTCCCTTTAATCTAGAATTGGTACAAATCGCCCGAACCCGTGATTTTTCAGGTCATCCAGCCTATTTTGTGGAACTGGCTTGGCGCGATTCGCAATAAAACTTAAACTTTTGAAGTAACAAGGTGTTGCAGTCCATTGATACTCTCACCGCTAACCGCTTGGGCGGTGTAGCGGGAGATTCCTAATTCAACGAGCGATGCTTTCTAATACAAGCACCAGCGAGTCTTACTCCCTCTCCACAGGCTTAAAATTCCGTCTGCCTAGCGGTCTTTAAAATTTTCAGCTTGCTACTTGTTCCAATTGTGCTGTTTGGTTTTCACAGCTACAGAAGTTTCACTTAACTGATAATATTGTATCATAAATCTTGCCCGCGATTCATCTCACCGCTAACATAAATGTGTAGCGGGATTCCTCTCGCGGAAGAAAAATAGATAAGGACTTTATTTCCTTTTCTTTGTTTGAATATCCATTTATTAAGGACAATACCTATGGTCAAGCGTGGAGACAAAGTTAGAATCAAACGTAAAGAGTCTTACTGGTACAACGACATCGGTACCGTTGCCACTGTCGATAAAGCCGGTATTCTCTATCCTGTCGTCGTTCGTTTCGATAAAGTCAATTACAATGGCTTCAGTGGTAGTCCTACTGGAGTCAATACCAATAACTTTGCTGAAAACGAATTAGAAGTGGTTGGTTCTAAGTAATTGGGTTCAGGGTTAAATGCCAGAACTTCCTGAAGTTGAAACAGTTTGCCGAGGGTTAAATCAATTGACCTTCAGGCAAACCATTCAGGGTGGGGAAGTGTTGTTACCTCGCACACTCGCTTACCCTGTTTCTATACAAGAATTTTTAGATGGAATTAAACAGGCTGCTTTTGATAAGTGGCAAAGACAAGGCAAATATTTACTGGTTCCCCTACAAAAGAATAAAGGCTGGTTAGGGGTTCATCTTCGTATGACCGGTCAATTATTATGGGTTCAACAAAAGGAACCTTTATCTCCTCACACCCGTTTACGTCTGTTTTGTAACCAGTCCCAAGAACTAAGATTTGTGGATATTCGTACCTTTGGTAAGGTATGGTGGGTTCCCCCCAAGCAACCCCCCGAAACTATCATCACAGGACTGCAAAAATTGGGTCCGGAACCCTTTTCAGCCGACTTTTCGATGGATTACTTTGCTGATAGATTAAAGGGTCGTCAGCGCAATATTAAGACCATTCTACTCGATCAAGCGATCGTGGCCGGGATGGGTAATATCTATGCCGATGAAGCGTTGTTCAAGAGTGGCATTCTCCCCACAACTTTAGGTAAAGAGTTAACCCCCCAACAAGTTCAACGGTTACGAGAGGCCATGATAGAAGTGTTAAAAACCGCTATTGAGGAGGGGGGAACAACTTTTAGTGATTTTCGAGGGGTTACAGGGATCAATGGTAACTATGGGGGAGTTGCATGGGTTTATGGCCGTCATAAACAACCTTGTCGAGTGTGTGGGACGCCTATCGAAAAGATCAAGTTAGGGGGACGTTCTTCTCACTTTTGTCCGCAATGTCAAAATTAAGTTTATGGTTTGGTTTGATCACTTAGGGGTCAACAATCGTTGACCCCTACTGTGAATATTAGCCCAATAACTCGCTGGCCCGTTGACTTAACGCTTCAGCCGTTAAACCATTAAATTCCATAACTTGTCCGGCACTAGAAGCGGTTTCGCCTCGCTTCCAAGCAAAGGTATCCCGCTTACTATTGCTGCGTAACATAATCGGTTCTAACATAGCAGACGTACCACCGGTTACTCCAATTAAAGCGTCACCACCGAACAGTTTTTCAAACCCTTGATCATCCAAGAAATGACTATCCTTTTCGGTGCAAGTGTCCCAAGCAACGTCATGGGGACGATATAAACGACGGGGACTAATCACCGAAACAATTCTCACTCCAATGCCTTCACTTTCTAAGTGTAACGCCGCATCAAATACAGGAATTAAAGTCATGTCGCCAATAACGGCAAAGACAACTTTTTTCTCGCCTTCACTGTCATGTAAAACAATACCCCCGTCTTCTAAACCTCGACGGGTTTGTTCTAATGTGGTTCTTACCGGTAACGGTGATTTACTAGCAGTAATGGTTATCCCTTTATTACTGGTGGTAACCGCCCAATCGTAACAAACTTGGATACTATTGGCATCACAAGGAAATAGAGGAAAAATGTTACCATTTCTCATCATCCCGGCGAAATAATTTTCAATTTCGGGCCGTTGATGAGTCCAACCATTACGACCTTGTTCTAGGGCCCCAGCAGTGAATAAAGTAATGGTAGAAGGAGTAGGACGACGCAACTCAGCCATCGCTTGGGTAACGGTTTGCCAGATGGGTAAACCATTGATAGCAAAGGACTCATAGGAACACCACAAGGTTCTTGCCCCAAATAATGCTAAACCAGCAGCTAAACCAGAACAAGCATCTTCACTCAATGGTTCATAAACCTGTCCCCCTGGCCCTTGAAAATAAAGGTCATCAACGGTAGGATGAACAATTTTTAACCCGATGTTGATATTATTAATCCCCGAAGCAGCATTCCCATCGGCGTTGGCAATGACAAAGTTAGGGTCTTTTTTGCCCACATGAACCACTAAATCACCCATGGCAGTAGTAGCTACTTTTTTGTCTCCATTTACCTCATATTCGGTTAAGGGTAACTGTCCCAACTCTGGCAAGGGTAAAACTTTCTCTGTGACCACATGATGGGACGCAGGCCCCCCAGCAGACCGTTCAAAGTTAGTCCGGACCAGTTGCCACGCTTCAGGGGATAGGGACCGGTCTTTTAAAGCGTTAACAATGTAATCTTTTTCTAAGTTATCCCCAGGATATAAATTATGAGATTTTGCACCCCGTTTGTGAACCCCGGCCCCTTTAAGTTGTTTGACAATGAGAACGGTTAACGTCCCGCTTAAGGCAGACTTGGCTGCTTTATGGGTGGCTTCTAAAATGGCTTGAGTGAAAGCTAATCGTTTGGCCAGAGAAAACTGGGTACTGTCCACATAGTCCCCTGCTTGGTTGCTGTCATCGTAGTCTTTGGCGTTAACTAAAATGACTTCAGCAAAACCGTTTCCTTGCCAATAAGCGATCATTTCTTCGTTGGTTTTGGCGGAAACCATACTATGATGTTCCTGGGAATAACCGTTCCATACCAGGATGGGTAAGAAGTTAGTGACATCAGGGTAAGCGGTGTTGAAGTGGGCAAAACTACTCATAATATAAGGTTCTCCTAAGCCACCATCTCCAATGGTGACGGGAAAGAGTACCCCAGGATGTAACTTTGCCCCGGCCATGGCGAAATGTTGTCCTTGTCCTAATGGTCCTGCTGGGTTTAAAAGTCCCGGTATTTGTCCTGAAAGGTGGCCCAGCAGTCCGTGCATTTCTCGGAACCGTTCTCCCATTTGTTGCACCGTGGTAATGCCCATATCTTCCAGGGAACGGTCTAAAAACATATTACTGTAGAAGCCGGGCGCATGATGACCCACTTCGGTAATGATGTTCTTATGACCTAGCATTACTAAAGCTGCAATGGTGTCGGCGATACTTGCAAAGCCACCAGGATGGCCTGATTGTTTGGTGGCTGCGGTTTGGAGGGTTAAGTAGCGTAATGCGTCGGCTGCTAAGAGGGTTTGAAAAACGGCATTGGGGTCATTAGGGGAGGAAATTGCTTTATTTCCTTGTTTTATGGCTGCTTCTGTGGTGTATTGTTCATAGTTGGGTAAGTTTTCCCCAAAATGTTGAATTCCTTGACAAAATGCGGGGATTGCGCTGGCAACTGTCATGTGTGAGTGATTCCTATTTTACATAACGGCAAGTATTAAGACAATCTTACAGGTTGGTGGGGATTTATTTAGGAAATATTAAGGATTTTTAGTAATGGGAATTATTCTATCGTTGTTATAGGGATGATAGGTTATTGTTACTTAAATCGTTCTTTATTACTCTGTCCAATCTTCTAAACTTAACCCTTATATTCTCAAAAAATCACTATCATTAGAAACAACTATTAACTCTTTAATGATACCAGTGGCAGCAATTAAAATATCTTCGGTTTGTATGGGTAATCCTCTTAATCTTAGATTAGCATGAATTTCTGCTGCTTTTTCTAAGATAGCTAATTTATCTAAAAAAATGATTTCAATTTCTTGACAAAATTCTTCAAATCTTTGTTTTTGCTTGGGTGAATTAACTGCGAATAGTCCCCTTTTCATCTCAAAACAAGTAATACAGCTAATAGAAATACCTACATTTTTAGCTTGAATATCTTGAAGTTTGAAAATGATTTTAGGATTAAGTTTGATAATGAACGAAACAATATTAGTATCTAATAAATAGCTTATAATTATTTATTTGCGTTTAATTGCTTCATCAAAGATTCTCATTTGTTCAGGAGTAAAATCTTCTCCTATTTTTGAAAGAAGTTCTATTGACATTATGCCACTACAACGCTTTTTTAGGTCGTCATCTGAAATAATCATAAACTGTTCAAAGGTCAAGTTTCTCATAAAAATATTAGCTAAATCTTGAACCATTTGATCATAATCAAGATCCTCTCTAAATAAAGAATCTTCTTCCATTAATGTAAACACGACTTTTTTAATTCGCTTAATCATTGATTCTCGTTGCAGATCGGTTGATAACATATTCATCTCTCCTCTAACAAATTGTTAAATATACCGCCTATTCTTCTATAATATCAAATTTTCTTAGTTAAAGTATAATTATCACACTACATTTAACAAAAATTTCTTACATATTCTTTAAATACTGAAGATAAATGAAAGACAACCTTATCTTCATTGAGACTTTTGTTGACTAAGTAGCGTTTTTGTAAAGATTGCAAACTATTGATAAAATCTGTTGATGATAATTCTAAATCTTGTCTGAGTTGTTCTCTAGTCACAGCATTTTCAAATTGACTTAATTTCAAAATAAGTTCTTTTTCTGGAGAGGATAATCGATTAAATAATTGCCTAAAATGAGATTGCATTTTGGTCGTAATGATTAAGTTGTCCTCAGCTAAAAATTCAGAAACGGAACCATCATAAATATCTTTAATTAAACCAGCAATATCTTGTAAATAAATCGTATTACCTTCATATAAAGTTACTAACTTTAACCAATTTTCCTTATCTTTTAAACTTGTATTTTTGAGAATATCAATATTTTCTATTCCTGAGAGTTTTAAACACTTTATGGGATATAGTTCTTCATCTAAATAGTTCATTGCTGAACATTGTTCTTGACTAATTAAAATAAAATGACTTTGATGTTTAACTTCTGTCATAAGGTTGAAAAAGTTTTGATAATCTTGATATTCACTTTTATACTGACCAGAAAACTCACCAGCACTAAAGATATTTTGAACATCATCTAGAATAATTAAGCATTTTTTCTCGATAATAATATCTAATAATTGTCTGATTTTATTATCAGTATTTTCTTTCGGTTCTTGTTGACATACTTTTAATAGATTATCAAGTAATAACTCAAAAGATTTAGGGAATTTTAAAGTTTTCCAGATAATGACTTCAAATTGTTGTAAGTTAAGATCAACAAAACGTTTAACTAAGGTTGTTTTTCCAATACCAAATAAACCTAAAACTGAAATTAAGGAAGTATTTTGATTAAATATCCAATTAGATAAGGTTGTGAGTTCAGTTTCTCTATCATAAAAATCAATAATTTTAGGTGCTAGAGTTAAATCATGATTAGGAAATTGAGATTTTTTCTTAGCGTTTTTTATTGTATGATTTATACTTAGTAAGTCTTGTGAACCAAAATTAAAATTATGATTATTATTTTGTTTATTGTTATTTTGTATAATAATTGGTGCTGAAGTCAATTGTAATCTTTCTAGAGTAGGACGAAAATTATGCTTGTTAATATCTTCTTGTAATTGTTCAGATAAAAGTTTCCATAATTGGTAAGCAACATTTCTTATTCTACTTTCACTTCTTTTACAACTTTTAGCAATTTCTTTATAATTTTGCTTTTGTAAAACACCCTGAATAACTGCTTTTTGAAGATCATCTAAATGCTCACCAGTCTGAGAAGACACTAATTGATCTGCTATTTGTAAAGCTTCTTTAATATCCATAAATTATAAATTGAGTCACAATTAAATTCATAATACCTTAAAATCATAAGACTTTTCAAGATATAATAAGATCATTTTAGAAATATTTTTTAATAAATAAGTAGGATAAAAAAAGATATTTTAAGATGTTCTAATTCAAGTTGATTGTGTAAAATATATAAATATAAATTCTTGTAGAAGTTAAAATGGCAAAAAAAGAAGATAAACCTAAATTTTTAGAGTTAACCTATAAGACACTTAAAGTAGGAAATACGATTTATAAACTTGATACAATTAACCGTGTTTCTGTCCATACTTTAAAGCCTAGTTATTCTATAAAAAACTTAGGAATCATCCGATTCCTTTTGTTTGGAATGCTAGTTAGTTATGGAGGTATTGCTTTTAATGATGAAAAAATCAAACTAATTGGAGTCTTACTTTTTTTCATAGGAATTGGAGGAATTGTTGAGCGTTTTATAAGAAAAAATAAGTATGCTTTGAAACTTACATTCAATTTTGGAGGAGAAAGTTTAGTCGGTAGTCAAGAAAAAGATTTTATAGAAAAAATTGTTAATAAAATTTATGAGTTTATGAACAATCCTGATCCTAGAAATAGTTATGTTTTTAATATGGAAGACCGCTCAATTACGGTAGGAGGAGATTCGATCGGTGGCGACTTTAAGACAGGGGACTCATATTAATCTTAGGTATTCTGTCAACTTATTATAACTATAAATTTACTTTTTGTACAAGGAATGAAAACAATGACCAATCAATATAATTATCAAGATCACAGTGTTAAAATTCATGGAAACAACATCAACTCCAATATCGATACAGGAAATAAGTATTTTAATAATTCTTCTGAGTTAAAAGAAACGGTTAAAGAAATTCAACAGCTAATCGAACAGCTATCTCAACGTTATTCTACTTTAAATACTGCCGAAAAAATGAAAATTGCAGCGCAAACAATAGAAACAATAGAATGTAATACTTCTTTGAAACCCAAAGTCATAAAAGCTTGTAAACAAGGGCTACTTGAAACCTTAAAAACTAATCCTATTGGTGCTTTCGTTGTAGGTGCAATTGAAAGCTGGAATTAACAAAGAGACTTCTTATATTATTTACGAAAATTTGACCATAATTGGTCAATCTAAATCCTTGAACCTCGAATCAACCACCCAATAACTCCACCAATAGTACCGGTAAAAATCGAACTGATTGCTGCTGTA
Organism: Crocosphaera sp.; assembly: GCA_030066295.1. Classification (GTDB taxonomy): domain Bacteria; phylum Cyanobacteriota; class Cyanobacteriia; order Cyanobacteriales; family Microcystaceae; genus Crocosphaera. Next base: position 237 of record JASJBX010000196.1, on the reverse strand, counting down.
ATAAATACTAGCCCAATCTGCTTCCAATTTTTCAGTTCTCCCACTTTTTCAGCTAGATCAGGAATCTTTTGTATTAGGGGTTGTTGACTTTGAAGTGTGGCTTCAATTTTCCCATTACTTAGGGTTTGCTGAATAAGTTACTCAAAAATTTATGCCACTTTTGACCAAGAATTTCCTGACAAATCAATAAGTTTCAGCACAGAAAAATCTTTTAAACTATAATCAAAATTAATGAGA
>JASJBX010000035.1 GCA_030066295.1 Crocosphaera sp. | reverse complement strand
TAAGTAGTCGGACATAAATAAAATGAAGTGTCTTAAGAAATGTAAATAAGCTGTAATCCCTCTCCCTGCTCCCTTTGCTCCCTGCTCCCCCGCTCACTTCACAGTAACGTTTATTTTTGTCCAGGTACTTAGGAAAGAACTAACAGCGATCGAGGTAATATTGGCTTTTGATGACTCATGGTTGAAACAGTTTCCAGAGAACCCTGCGGGTTATAATTAATCATGGACTCGAAAATGCGAGTCCTTATCCTAAAATGTCGGCTCGAAGACCCTCGATTTCATCGAAGGGGTGCTTTGCCTGTCTTCGCCGGGAAAATCCCACTAATATATTAACTGCGAAGCATGATCTTGACGGGGTAAATTGCGAGTGTTAACATATCAGAAATGGTTTGAATCCCCTGGGTGGGAGTCCCGAAAGGGCGGTAGTGAATGGCTCGGCTGAGTTGAACCCTAGAACCCAAAAGTCTGCATGAGAGACGAAAAAGTAGGGTATCGAAAACCTCGTAAAACATAGCGCAGTAACCGACAAACAACGGTGAATGAACAACTTGTAAAAGTTTTTGTCGTAAGACAGATAGGGTAGGGCATACCCGAATCTTCCCTGAAGTGGGAAAACGCTTGGAGAGCCATCCAGAAGTTGGGCATCTAGATAGCAAGTGATCTTCTAGCAAGCTCGGATGGGACATAATCGTGTAAGACCTAACTAGGGGCAACCTGAACGGGCTGTGATTAGCTCAAGAATCCCTCGACTCCGTCGACGGGAGTGTCAACAGTCTTTATCTCTCCTTAATGATTATGACTTCAGACTCTGCCTCCCCCAAGGGTTCTCAAATTTCCTTTTCTATGGATGACTTCGCCAAAGCTCTTGATCAATATGATTATAAATGTGAGAAAGGCCAAGTGATTCGGGGGAAAGTGATCCAACATACCGATGATGGAGCTTATGTTGATATTGGCGGTAAATCGGCTGCTTTTGTTCCCATCAATGAAGTTGATTTACAGTCTCGTCCCAATGTAACAGAAATTTTGCCTCTTGATGAAGAAAGGGAATTTTTGGTCATTAGTGAACAAAACGCCGAAGGACAAGTTAAACTATCCCGTCGCCAACTACAATTGAAAGAAGCTTGGGAAAATGTTTCAGAAATCGCTGAAATGGGGCATTCTGTTCAAATGCGCGTCACGAGAACCAATAAAGGGGGTGTGGTTGGTGAAGTGGAAGGGTTGCCAGGGTTTATTCCGCGATCGCATCTGATGGAAAAAGAAGATTTAGATTCCTTAGTCGGACAATTATTAACCGCCACCTTTCTAGAAGTTAACCCCTCAGCCAATAAATTAGTTCTCTCCCAACGTCGGGCGATCGCTGCTGCGAGAATGGACACACTCCAAGCCGGTCAATTAGTTACTGGAAAGGTAGCAAGAATTCAACCTTATGGTGTTTTTGTTGATTTTGAAGGGGTTTCTGGACTGTTACATATTACACAAGTGAGTGAGTCCCGTGTGGATGATTTAAACCACTTGTTTAAGTATAACCAAGATGTTAACGTGATTATTTTGAGTATTGATGAGTATAAAAATCGTATTGCTCTATCCACCAAAATTTTAGAGAATTACCCAGGTGAAATCATAGAAAAGTTTGATGAAGTGATGAAAACGGCTCAAGCAAGAGTTGAACAAGCAAAGGAAAAGATGGAAAAAGAAGAGCAAGATTAAAAGCTTTCGGCGAGGCAGGAGGCAGGGGGCATGAGGCAGTGGTTAAATATCTGTCACCCCGTCACCCCATCTCCCCCCATTCCCTAGAAGACTCTCAATATCTTCTATTTTTTAGCTTCATCATCTTTATCCTCTTTAGAGTCAACGGACCAGGGAGGATCAGCTTCGGTGTAGGCACGAGCAATATTATCATCGAGGATCATATTCTCATCTACCTCATCAAGTGTCGCTCCAATAATGCGATTAGGGGGTTTGCTGTCACTATTTTTCTTATCCTGCTCCCCTTGTCCATAACGATTATTGAGACTATCTTCTCCGTTATCTAGGGTTCCCATAACCATCTCTTCATGGGCATTAAACCCGGTTCCAGCAGGAATCAAACGACCGATAATCACGTTCTCTTTTAAACCCCGTAACCAGTCGGATTTCCCTTCAATGGCTGCTTCGGTTAAGACACGGGTTGTCTCTTGGAACGAAGCCGCACTGATGAAGCTATCCGTATTCAAGGAGGCTTTGGTGATCCCCAACAAGACAGGCGTATATCGTGCCGGCGCACCACCGGTAATGGCCATAGCTTCATTAACCTGTTCAATTTGCCGTAATTCCACCAATTCTCCAGGTAACATGGTGGTATCTCCGCCATCGTCTACCCGAACTTTAGCAGTCATCTGACGAACAATCACTTCAATATGTTTATCAGAAATATCAATCCCTTGGGACTGATAAACGGTCTGCACTTGATCCACTAAGAATTTTTGGGCCGCTTGCAAACCAATTAAGGCCGCTTCGTAAACCCCTTTCTTGTCCACATAATAGTCAAAGAAGACCTCTAATAACTCGTGAGGGTTAGCCGGACCGTCGGTTAAATGGTCACCCACATCCACCCGTTGATTATCAGAAACAATGACGTTTTGATTGAGCAGAATCGGATATTCGCTGACGGTTCCATCATCTTCAATGACTTTGACATCAACGCTTTCATCTTCTAAATACTCGACCTGACAAACCCCTGGTTTGCGAGAGAGAATACAAGCTTCTTTCGGTTTACGGGCTTCTAATAATTCTTCAATTCTCGGTAAACCTTGGATAATATCGCCGGTTTTTGCCCGTTCATACACCAACAGAACCAGGTTATCCCCCCGTTGCACCAGATCCCCATCGGCAATATGTAAAATGGCTCCAGGAGAGACCCGATAGGGACGAGCTAAGCGCAATCTGATCTCGTAACCCTCTTCGGCTTCTTTAACCCCTACGACTAATCCTGACTCAACGGCCGTTACCCCTGGTGCCAATTCAGTTCCGGCCACAATCAAATCATCTGGGGCGACAGTTGGCTTCTCTTTGAGGGTAATGATCTCCAAGTCCTCATCTCGAACGATAAGAACCCGCCGCACGGCTTCTTGCCCGCTTTTGATGCCTCGGACTTCCCCCTGTTCTTTACACTGAATTTCGGTTTTGGCCACCACAGATCCTGGAGAAATTTGATCCCCATCCGTGACTAACACGCTGGTTTTGATAGTGCCACCGTGGGGATCGGTATCGAGATCCCGCCGTAGAATTAAGGATTCTAAAATAACTAACTGTAACCGTTGACAATCTTCCTCTTCATCATTTTTTAGCTCAATATCGGCTGCTAAATTAGCCACAGCTTGTTCGTTTTCTGTCTCAATTTCTAACACTAATTGGGTACTTAAGAGGTGAATGCCATCGACGGCTTTAACTCTTTCCCCGTCTTTATAGAAGAGTCGTTGCACCGATCGCAGTTCGATGTGTCGTCCCACGTCTTCTTCGTTGATCGACCCTTGGGAGGGGGCGGCTGGTTCGTTACTGACGGGGTATTCTTCCACCGGACGCAGTAATAATCCCATGCCTTCCGTACTTTCAATCCATTCTACTTGACGGAGATCCTCTGTCACCACACCGGGTAATACTTCGGTTCCTGGGGGAATCAAGTCTTCGTTTTTCAAGGACACTTCATCCGGGTCTACATCTAAATGAAAGTCCCCTGGCTTGATAATGATTTCTCGCAGAATATCGTTTTTCTGCACCACCTCAATAGCCCCTGAACTTTGGCAGAAAATATCTTTGACCACCTCGGTTCCGGCTTCGACGTATTGTCCGTCTTCTACCACTAATAGGGAGATGTCTTTGTTGACTTCGTGGGTTTCTTCTGGAACCCAGAGTAAGGTTCCCCCTTGGACGACTTCATAACCAGTCTTGCGACTGCCTTTGGCGACTTCGATCCCACCGTACCGTAAGATTCCTCCGGTACTGGTTTGATAGCGATCGTCGATTAATTCGGCAATAATGGCGTGGTTTTGGACTTTGGTTTCGGGGGTAGCCTTTAACAAAAACCGTTGACCATCTGCTGTATAAATAACGTATTGTTCATGGCCGCCTGTGCTTTCTTTGCGAACTTCAGCTTGATCCAACAGCACAGAAGCGGTAATAATATCGATTTCGCGGCTTTGTTCTTGATAACGAACCACCCCTCCATTGACAGAAACTAACTTGGTTTCGGCTAATACAGTGCCTTCGGTCACTTCGTCTCTGTTGGCCACCACCGGCTCGGCTGCTGGTGGTAAGTTATACACTTCTCCTGATAGTACCCAAACCAGTCCCCCTCTTTGGGCAATATGGGTGGTGTTGCCTTGGCGATCGGTTTTTTCCTCGGCGATCAGGTTAGCGAAGAAGACTTCCCCTGCTAAGTCCGTCGATACGTCTTTGGTTGCCCGTTCGGTAGACCGAGTTGACTTAGCTGCTGTTACCTCGGCTAACATTTTATCCTTTTCGACTTTATCCCCATCGGCAGCAAATAGCACCGAGCCAGGGGTCACGGAATAGGTGACTTTTTTGCCACTGCCGGTGGGACTCCAAATTAAGTCCCCGGCCAATTCCACTTGGAAAGCGTCTTCTCCATGACGAGTTCTCACTTTACGGGTGCTTAAGCCTTTGCCCCATTTGACGGTTCCATTGTCGGGGGCTTTGATTTGTTCGGCTACTTCTCCAGTAAATACCCCGCCGGTGTGGAAGGTTCGCATGGTCAACTGGGTTCCGGGTTCTCCGATGGACTGGGCGGCAATGATACCGACGGCTTCTCCTAAGTCCACGGCTCGTCCGGTGGCTAAACTCCAACCGTAGCAAGAGCGACAAACGGAGCGGGCTGCTTCGCAGGTTAGGGGCGATCGCACCACCACCGATTCCACACTTTTGCCAATTTTAGCGGCTAAGGCTGCATCGATGGATTGATTGCGAGAAGCGATGACTTCATCCCCTACCATGACATCTTCGGCTAACACCCGTCCTAAGAGGCGATCGCCTAGGGCAATTTTAACCCGTTCCCCGTCTTTCATGGCGGTTACTTTCAGGCCGCGACGGGTTCCGCAGTCGATTTCTCTGACGATCACATCTTGGGAAACATCCACTAACCGTCGGGTTAAATACCCTGAGTCAGCCGTCCGTAGGGCGGTATCTACCAATCCTTTACGCGCCCCGTAAGAAGAGATAACGTATTCGGTTACGGTTAACCCTTCGCGGAAGTTAGTTTTGATGGGTTGGTCAATAATCTGTCCTTGGGGATCTGCCATTAACCCCCGCATTCCCACTAACTGACGCACTTGGCTCATATTACCCCGCGCCCCAGAAAAGGCCATCATATACACAGAGTTCAAGGGGTCGGTTTGTCGAAAGTTCCTGACCACCTCGTCTTTTAATTCTTCTGAGGTACTATTCCAAGTATCGATTACTTTCTGAAATCGTTCTACCTCGGTAATTTCTCCCCGTGCATATCGGGCTTCGGTGGTGTTAATTTCTTTTTCGGCACTGTCGAGCATTCCCCGTTTTGTGGGGGGAACGGTTAAGTCATCAATACTAATAGAAACCCCGGCTCTAGTAGCATAACGAAAGCCTAAATCTTTGAGGTTATCGGCCACTTGGGAGCTACGGGCTGCACCATAATTACGATACGCCCAAGAAATCAGTTTCTTTAAACGGCCTTTGTCAACAATTTGGTTATAGAATGTCATCTCAGTTGTTAAGGGATAGTTGATAGTTGATAATTAATAGTTAATAGCTGATTTTAATTTTTACTATTAACTATTAATTGTTGGTCGGTCATGGTTGGCGGTTACACTTCTTCTTCTTCGAGATCATCGCTGGTTAAAGATTCATAAGTGGGACGGTTGGGTGCACGACGTTGACTATCGATCATCAGGTCAACTTCTACATCCCGACTGGTTCCGTCGTCGGCGGTTTCTACTTTATGAACGGCGATATCCAACCCTAACGATTGTAATTCTCGCATTAACACCTTGAAGGATTCAGGCGTACCTGGACGGGGAATGGGTTTTCCTTTGACAATGGCGTTTAGGGCTTCGTTTCGTCCCTGCATATCGTCGGATTTGACGGTTAACAGTTCTTGCAAGGTATAAGCTGCCCCATAGGCTTCTAATGCCCATACTTCCATTTCTCCGAACCGTTGTCCCCCCTGTTGGGCTTTACCGCCGAGGGGTTGTTGGGTAACCAAGGAATAGGGACCGGTAGAACGGGCATGAATTTTATCGTCTACTAGGTGAACCAGTTTCAACATATAGGCTTCCCCTACGGTCACGGGGCGATCAAATTTTTCTCCAGTCCGTCCGTCGTAAACGTCAATTTTTCCAGGATGATCGCTGTTATAAACCCAGTCTTTACGGGGTTTTTTGGCTGCTTTTTCCAGTAACCCATGAACGGTTTTCCGAGATGATTCTTCTCCGTACATTTCGTCAAAAGGAGTAATCTTAAACCGTACCCCTAAGTTTTCTCCTGCCCAACCGAGAAGACATTCAAACACCTGTCCGACGTTCATCCGCGAGGGTACACCCAAGGGGTTCAAGACGATATCCATGGGACGGCCATCTGGTAGATAGGGCATATCTTCGATGGGTAAAATACGGGAGATAATCCCTTTATTTCCGTGTCGTCCTGCCATTTTATCCCCGACTTGGATCTTGCGTTTTTGAGCCACATACACCCGGACCACCATATTGGCCCCTGGGGGGAGTTCGTCTCCTTGTTCGCGGGTAAACACCCGTACATCGACGACTCGGCCTTTTTCTCCGTTGGGAACCCGTAAGGAGTTATCCCGCACGTCTCTGGCTTTTTCTCCAAAAATGGCTCGCAGCAGTTTTTCTTCTGGGGGTTGGTCTGACTCTCCTTTGGGGGTCACTTTACCGACTAAAATGTCTCCTGCTTCGACCCAGGCCCCAATGCGTATAATCCCCTGTTCATCAAGGTTTCTCAGGGAATCTTCCCCTACGTTGGGAATTTCACGGGTAATTTCTTCGGGACCGAGTTTCGTTTGACGGGCTTCGATTTCAAATTTTTCTACGTGAATACTGGTGTAAACGTCGTCATAGACCAACCGTTCACTGATTAAAATCGCGTCTTCGTAGTTATAGCCTTCCCAGGGCATATAGGCCACTAAAATGTTTTGACCGAGGGCTAGTTCTCCCCCTTCGGTGGCTGAACCGTCGGCTAACACTTGACCGGGTACCACGTCTTCTCCCACATAAACCAAGGGCCGTTGATTTAAACAGGTATCTTGGTTAGACCGTTGATATTTTTGCAGGATGTATTGAATTTCTTTGCCCACTTTTTCGTGGCCTTCTGGTCCGGTTACCCTAACGCGAATTTCGTTAGCATCGGCATAGGTGACAATACCCTCGGTTCTCGAAACAATCACCATCCCTGAGTCTCTGGCTGCTTGGGCTTCCAAACCGGTTCCCACCAGGGGACGTTCTGGCCGCAATAAAGGCACGGCTTGCCGTTGCATATTGGACCCCATTAAGGCACGGTTAGCGTCATCGTGTTCGAGGAAGGGGATCATAGACGTTGCTACAGAAATAATCTGTACGGGGGAAACGGCGACATAATCCACTTGATCGGGGCTGGTAATAAAGAATTCTTGCCGATAACGGGTGGGAACGGCATTTCCTAAGATATTACCTTCTTCGTCGGTGCTGATGTCTCCAGGGGCAACCCGAAGGTCGTCTTCTTCGTCGGCGGTTAGGTACACCGGGTCTAAATCTCGTCTCACCCGACCGTCTTCGACGCGGTAGTAGGGGGTTTCGATAAATCCGTATTGGTTAACCCGTGCATAGGTGGCTAAGGAACCAATTAACCCAGCGTTGGGACCTTCTGGGGTTTCTACGGGACAAATACGCCCATGATGGGAGGGGTGAATATCTCGCACGGCAAAGCCAGCCCGTTCTCGGGTCAGTCCCCCAGGACCCAAGGCGGAAATCCGTCGTTTATGGGTTAATTCGGCTAAAGGATTCGTCTGATCCATAAATTGGGACAATTGAGAAGACCCAAAGAATTCTTTGATGGCAGCCACTAAGGGTTTGGGGTTGACCAAGGAAGCGGGGGTGAGACTATCGGACTCACTGACGGTCATTCTCTCCCGTATAATCCGTTCTAGGCGGTTTAAGCCGACTCTGACTTGGTTTTGCAACAGTTCCCCCACAGACCTGACCCGACGGTTTCCCAGGTGATCAATGTCGTCAACGGTACCGATATCAAATTCTAAGTTAATTAGATAATCGATCGCCGATAAAATGTCTTCGGGGCGCAAAACACGAGTGACATCTGGGGCATTCAGGCGCAATTTTTTGTTCAGTTTATAGCGTCCTACTCGCCCTAAGTCGTACCGTTTACTGTCAAAGAAGCGAGATTCTAGCAGTTGTTGTCCCCCGCTGACGGTAGGGGGTTCCCCAGGTCTTAATTTGCGATACAATTCCAGCAAGGCATCTTCTTCTGAGGGGTTCCCTTCTTTGTCTAGGGTTCGTTGATAAAATTCGGGGTGACGCAGGGAGTCTAAAATTTCATTGTCGCTGAGGCCAATGGCTTTTAAGAGGACTTGGGCGGACAATTTACGGGTTTTGTCGATTCTGACCCAAACTAAGCCGTTTTTATCGGTTTCAAATTTTAACCATGCCCCTCGGTTGGGGATCAAGGAAGCGGAATAAGTCCGTCGTCCATTTTTGTCGGTTTCTGCTTTATAGTAAACCCCTGGAGAACGGACAATCTGATTGACGATCACCCGTTCTGCCCCATTAATGATGAAAGTTCCCCGATCGGTCATTAGGGGCAAGTCACCAATGAAGACTTCTTGTTCTTTAATTTCTCCCGTTTCTTTGTTGATTAAACGGGTGGGTACGTACATTTGCACGGAATAACTGGCATCCCGTCGCTTGGCTTCATCTACGTCGTATTTGGGTTCTTTTAATTTATAGTTTTCTCCTAAAAAGTGTAGTTCTAATTTTCCTGTGTAGTCGGTAATGGGGGAAAAGCTATTGAGTTCTTCTATGAGTCCTTCTTCGAGAAACCAACGAAAACTCGAATGTTGAATTTCAATGAGGTCAGGAAGTAAATTATAGTTATAGATAAGATTAGTAGTCATGGGTTGCTCAATTTGCCGTTGTTATGGGGTAGGGCTGTCAATTATTCAGGGATAGGTTAAATAGTTGACAAGCGTTAGCAGTGGTCTGTTGGGCTAGGTTTTCTAAAGGAACGTTGCGTAATTTGGCCAAAAATTCGGCAACGTGGCGAACATTGGCGGGTTCGTTCCGTTTTCCTCGTTTTGGCACAGGAGCTAAAAAAGGACAGTCTGTTTCAATTAAGAGGCGATCATCGGGGACTATTTTTGCACTGTCTTGGATCGTTTTGGCGTTCTTGAAGGTAACCACGCCACTGAAACTGATGTAAAACCCCAGATCCAAAAACCATTGTGTTTCTTCTGGTGTTCCACTCCAACAGTGCATCACGCCTCTAACTTGTCCTTTTTTTTGCCAAAATAATTCTAAGACATCTTTGAGTTTTTGGGCTGCATCTCGACAATGAACAATGATCGGTTTTTGCAGTTGATGAGCAATCTCCAGTTGTGCTTCTAGCACTTGCTGTTGTTGTTGCTGGTTACTGGCTTTGTAAAAGTCTAGTCCCATTTCTCCAATGGCCACTACCCGTTGATCGGATTTAGCATAGTTTAATATTTCCGTCTCAGTGGTATCAGTCCATTTATCAGCGTCTAGGGGATGTAACCCAACGGCAAAGGATAAGTTACCCAAGCGATCGGCTAACCCTTGTATACTGGGAAATTCCTTCGGTTCGACACAAGAATGAACCAAATGCACAACTTCCGCTTCTTGCCAACGAGTTTTGATGTCTTCGAGATCAGACTCAAACACATCAAAGTTAATATGAACGTGGGTGTCTATTAGTTGCATTGGCCTCCTCTGTTTTGGTCATATCATTGGATAATGGATAATTAATCTGTAGTATTTTAACTATTCCTGTTAATTATCTCTTATCTGTAATCAATTTAAGAAGTTCAACCATCAAGGTTTACCCTTTTCGTTACTTCAAAAACGACCGACTTAACGAGGTTTGACCGATTTAAGAGGCTGTGGCAACACTTTTCATCGCTTTGGCTAAACGGGCTTTCTTTCTCGCTCCATTGTTACGATGTAAAACACTTCGCTTGACAGCTTTGTCTATTTTGCTGTAAGCGGCTGACATTCTCTGCTCTACCACTGCTTTGTTTTCTTCAGTGGGGGCTGCCGCGTACTCTTCTACTGCTTGGAAGTATTTTTTCATCAGTGTTCTCACTGCCGACTTGTAGCTTTTGTTACGGAGTCGGTTGCGTTCGGCTATTTTAATGCGTTTTAGTGCAGACTTTGAATTTGCCACAGTCTTTAGTCCAGAAGAGGTTTGCTAGTTACAATAGTTATTATTGCTATCGGATTCAACATTATAGCAAAGGTCTAGGGCTTTTTGCAACTCAGTTGATGATTGCATGACAGAATCAGCCTCGGTAATTATAGCATAAACCATAGTTAAGGAGACGGTATCCCTTAATCCCTCATGAATCAACAATTTTCTCTTTGGCGTAATCGTTTAATTTGTATTGGTTTAACCCTAACTATCCTATTAATACTGTTAGTTTCGGGATCAATTTTTAAATCATCAGGAAACGTGGCTGCGTCCCCCACATTTCAAGAAAGGCGAGGGGTTTGGTTAACCAATGTTAGTAGTGCTGTTTTATTTTTCCCAGGTAGTATTAATCGTGCGATTAAACAGTTAGCTGAACTTCATTTTAATACGGTTTATCCTGTTGTTTGGAATCGGGGTTATACGTTTTATCCGAGTTCTTTGGCCAAGGAAATGATTGGCAAAGCGCAAGAACCTCTCTTAAATTGGACAAGAGGCACGGTGGATGTTTTACAAGTTATTGTAGAAGAAAGTCACCAACGAGGCATAGAAGTGATTCCTTGGTTTGAATATGGATTAATGATTCCTCGAAATTCATTAATCGCCCGCAAACATCCAGACTGGTTAACCCATACTCAACAGGGAACGCTTAATACATTTTTTCAAGATGAATTAGAGGCTAAAAATCAAAAAAAATCAGAAAATATAATTAAAGATTGGCAAAAATATGCTTATAAAAAACAAGCGAGTCAGTTGGTCTGGTTAAATCCATTTCACCCGGAAGTCCAACAACTTATCAAAGGATTAATGTTAGAAGTGATTATGAACTATCAAATTGATGGTATTCAATTAGATGACCATTTTGGACTCCCTGTGGAATTAGGCTATGATCCTTTAACGATTGAAATGTATCGCAAAGAACATGGTGGAAAAAATCCCCCTAACAATGCCCACGATGCTCGATGGATGGGTTGGCGGGCGGCCAAACTCACCGCATTTATGACAGATATCGTCAAAACAATTAAAACAGTTAATCCCGACATTTTAATTTCTTTATCTCCTAACTCTCATAGCTTTTCTTATCAAAATTATTTGCAAGATTGGAAAACGTGGGTACAACGAGGATTGATCGATGAGTTGGTCTTACAAGTATATCGAAATGATCTCAATAGTTTTAATCGAGAATTAAATCAATCGGCTGTTCAATTAGCCCGTCAGAAAATTCCTGTCAGCATCGGTATTTTATCGGGAACCGTTAATAATACTGTGAAAATAGAACAAATTCAAAAACAAGTTGAAAGTGTGAGGAAACAAAATTTTAATGGGGTATCCTTTTTTTATTGGGAGTCTTTATGGGGTTATCTGTCTCCTGAGTCCCCTTATAAACGTCGTCGTATTTTTGATAAAATTTTTAAATAAAAAAAATCCGCGCCTTAAGTAAGCGCGGAGCAAAAAAGTGTACCCAACAAAAACAAAGACTTATTGAACGAAGTGGTTACCGCGATTATAGAGTTCACGGGCGTAGTCTGTCCAAGCACCCTGTCCCCAATAGCGGAAACAGCTAGTTTCAACTAACATGGTGTATAGTAAGGCTTCTTGGTACTCAGGGGTGCGCGTCACGTTAGCATCTTGTTCCACGCGAGAATCGAATTTCCGATGAAAATCAGCACTAAGTTGGTTCATGGGTTCTAGGACGTTTTCATACCCTTTAACCCAACTGAGATCGTTGGTCCAGGAGGCACCGTCCATGTGGAAACGATCGTCTGTTTTTTCTAACTCGGCAATCGCCTGATTAACCTTTTCAGGGGTGAGATTATCAGTCCCGATCTTATTCCAGATTTTATGTTGACCGACGGCTTGACACACGGGATAATCATCTTCGGTAACACCGGCTTGTTCTAAGAGTTCGATGTATTCAGTGCCATTGAAACCAACCACACCCTCTTGATTATCCTTGATGCTATAGAAAGCATTGCGGAACCCATCAGGAAACTCGTTCATCATCACACCGCCGTTTTCTCCGTCAGCAATCTGAGAAACACAAGAGGGTACTTCAATGTTACCGAGTTTTTGCTTGCCTCTGGCCTTCGCTTCATGATAGGGCTGCATTTGAGCCACTAACTTAGTATCAGACCCCTGGGTTTTAATTAAGGCGGTAATACTGATAACTTCGCCGTGGGAGTTACGGGCGACTAAACGGTTAGGAACGTATTTATCATCACCGTTTTTATGTAAGTCATCTCCGTTTAACCGTTCCACAGAGTCTTCTTGTACCAATAACCAACGATAACCACACTCTTTAAGAGCTTTGATATATTCGTAGAGGGTATCAGGGTTATTGGGTAAGTGCATTTCTGGGGGAGAGAACCCTTTAACCCGTCTCAGGGCATCATAACCGAATAGAGCAGCAAACTGATGTTGCCAAGCCTGTATCTGTAATTTTAGGTCAGGAATGGGGGTAGAAGGGGCAACGGCGTGACTCCACATGGTGCCTAACCATTCTACATAAGGATAATATTGGGGATCGTTAGCAATCCGTTTGAGGGGTTCGAGGATATCGTGGCGAGGGGTTTGTTGAAAATCCCAGAGTAAATTACCGGAATAGTCCAACATAATGCGAGGATTGCAACCATTCTGGACTAATTCGGGGATAAATTCCCCAATGCGCTTATAACACCAAGCAAAGGTAGGGGCGTTATGATTATCCCCAATATGTTGATTATCAAACATATGTTGTAGGTTACTAATCAACGCACCGTTATGACCGGCGGGAATGGTGGGTTGGTGCATATGGAGGGCGCAAGCAAACCCTGATTTTACATTAGCGAGATTAATATTAGAATGGGGAGCAAAAATAGGGTCATTATGATTAACCACTGAGGCGATCTCATCTTCCCAACCACTGATGGGAGGTAATTCTGGTTTCGTCCCATGAATGTGATATCCGTTGGAGGAGGGTGCTGCTGCAATCATATTTATTGGTTTTCCTTCAAGTCTTGGTCAAGATAATTTGACTCTGTTAATTTCTCGTCACACCTGGAGCAGAAGTCAGACGTTTGAGGTCAGACGTTACAAGTAGAACCTTTATGGTGAGGGGTTTTGAACCTTGTACACTGTACCTCTTGAATCTGAAAAAAGCTATATAATCAAATTAATCTACTGATCTGAATCTTACTATACATTTTGGATAAGTAAATCTTAATTTTTAATAAATTTTTGCGATAAATTCGTATTAATTAGACTGGTTTAATCACTTATCTTATTAAGATTTATATAACAAAATTTCTTTAAGGTTTACTTTTAATCACATTCAAACCCATTTTAATTCTTTTTGATGATCTATTTTAATCAGAGCAAAAATTTTTATCATCTTTTTTTGCTTTCTTTGATCACTACAATTTGCTTTTTAAATTGTCTGGATTTCATAACTTTTTTGTTCTTTAAAGCCCTAATTGTTAAATCTATGCAACATAGTAGCAGTTCTGGCCGTCTAACCCATCAGTCACGTTTTTAAGATTCTGATCAGAATCATTTAATTATCTTCAATTTACAATCAAAGCATTTGCACGACTCATAAATTATTACTATGACTGCTGCACGCGATTATTTACCCACACCACCCCCCACCCGTTACCGTTCCCGTCGCCGTCAAAAAGCGACCCCCACCCCAACGCATCGTTATCAGTCTGTCGCTCCCAAAACCGTTACCCGTAATCCTTCTCAGTCTCGTTCTAAAGTCACCCCTTTACCCACCCAGTCGAAACGATTACCGTTAGCGTTACAATTTCTCCTATTGGTACAAAAAGGTTCAACCAGCTTTACCTGTGGTTTAGTGGCCATTACTTTAGGGGTTTATGCTTGGACTGTTTATGCCCCCACTCTCTGGAGTCAAGAATTTTCTAGGTTGAAAACCTTACAAAGAAATGAACGTCAACTGGCTGCGACTAACGAATCGTTAAAGCATACAATGGCAGAACAAGCTGAACTACCCACAGCCGGGTTAACCCCACCCAACCCTTACAAATCTATCTTTCTCTCTCCTGCTGAGGTTCCCGTTATTGAGATCAGTGAGCCAACTCAAAAAATAGAAATAACCCCTATCATTACAGAAACCCCTGTTGCTTATTAGTGAGTCAACTATTTTAGATATTTCACTGTTTAAACTTCTGACTTCTAACTTCTGACTTCTGACTTAATTAAACTATTGCTCACACTTGAACCGGCCATGGGTAACTCTCGCTTTCAACCATCTTCTCAACGTTCTACCAATACTCGTTATACTCGTTCACGCAAAAAACCAGTCCCTCGAAATAGAATTGTTAAGCGATCGCCTAATACTTCAAGACGTAGAGGAAAAGCGAAACCGGCCCCCTTACCCAAATTTCGCCTGTTGTTGGTGTGGGCAGTTTTAGTCAGTGCCATATTAGGGTTAGCTTGGAAAACCTATCAACTGCAAATTGTTCAAGGAGAGGAACTCAGAGAAAAGGCCCGTCTACAACAAACGGTCAATATCCGCCCTTACATTCCGCGACGGTCCATTGTTGATAGGGAAGGGAATATCTTAGCCACCGATCGCCTCGAATATATTTTATATGTCCATCCCATTCAATTCAAAAAACCCCAGCCAGAGGTGGCAGCCCAACTCAGTGCTGTTCTGGAAAATAGAACCCCCCAAGAGCTAATAGAACGGTTTCAACAGCGCAAAACCGGCATCCCCATCGCCCGCAACTTAGACGAGGGGGTAGCTAAACAAATTCAAAGACTAGGGTTGGATGGGGTAGAAGTCAACGAAACCTATCGCCGTTTTTATCCCCAAGAAAAAATGATGGCCGATGTGGTGGGATTTGTGGATCACGAGCGACAAGGGCAAGCTGGGGTGGAATTAAGCCAAGAAAAGCTCTTAGAACGGGATTTAAAGAGTTTATATGTCCAAAGAACCGCCCTAGGGGCAATTCTTCCTAACTCCCTACCCCACAATTTACTTACATCCAATGATTGGCGGGTGCAGTTAACGGTAGATATGCGCCTCCAACGGGCAGCTAGAGCAGCCTTACAACAACAGATTCAAAAATTCAACGCTAAACGGGGGGCGGTGATCGTGATGGATGCAACGGACGGCTCCATTTTATCTTTAGTATGCGAACCGACCTTTGATCCGAACGAATTTTATGAGTCAAGGATCGAATTATTAAAAAATTGGACTGTTAGTGATTTATATGAACCGGGTTCTACGTTTAAGCCCATTAACGTTGCTTTGGCTCTAGAAGCGGGGGTGATTCAACCCAATACAGTGATTCATGATTCCGGTTTAGTGACGGTGGATGGTTGGCCTATCAGAAATGCAACGTTAAGGGGCAATGGTTCCATTAATATTGCTGAAATTCTACAAACCTCCAGTAATGTGGCCATGGTTGACATGATGCGACGGTTGAAAAAGGAGGATTATTATCAGCGTTTACAGGGGTTAGACATTAGTCAAAAAACGGGGATTGATTTACCCGGAGAAGTGGCGGGAAGACTGAAACGGAAAGACATATTTACAGAGCGATCGATTGAAGTGGCCACCGCTTCCTTTGGTCAAGGATTTTCTTTAACCCCCATGAAATTAGTTCAGTTACAGGGTGCTTTAGCCAATGGGGGAAAATTAGTAACACCTCACTTAGTCAAGGGGTTAGTGGATACGGAAGGAACCCTACACTGGCAACCAGATTATCCTAGCAAACAAATCATTGACCCGAAAGTGAGTCAAACGGTGGTGGAATTGATGGAAACCGTTGTAGATGAAGGCTCAGCAGCAAAAACCGCAAATTATCGCATTGGCGGGAAAACCGGAACGGCACAAAAAGCGGGGCCCAGAGGCGGTTATTTACCCAATGCCAAGATTACCAGTTTCGTTTCCATTTTACCTGTAGAATCCCCTAGATACGTGGTTCTTGTGGTGGTGGATGAACCCAAGGGGGCTAATACCTATGGTTCAACGGTAGCGGCCCCTGTGGCTAAATTAGTGATTGATGCGTTGATTTCTTTGAAAGGTATTCCACCAGCAAAATAGACTTAAAATAAACTCATGGACTTACAATATGAGTGGAATCCAGAAAAAGCAGAACTTAATCTTAAAAAGCATGGAATCCATTTTGAAGAAGCTAAAACAGTTTTTCAAGATCCCCTTGCCTATATTTTCGACGATGAATGGCATTCTATTCGAGAAAAAAGAGAAATTATTATCGGACACGACCAAAAAAATCGTCTCTTATTAGTTTGCTTTACTGAAATTAATCAAACAATCCGTATTATCAGCGCACGTTTAACAACCAAAAAGGAACGCCAAGACTATGAAAAATACACAAAATTCTGACATCAATCAAAACTTAGAAGATGATTTACTCCCCGAATATGACTTTGATTATACAAAGGCTCATCCTAATCGTTTTGCTCCTAAAATCAAAGAGAAAACAATTACAGTTACTTTAGAATCAGATGTTGCTAAAGTGTTCACAACCTCTGAAGAAGTTAATCAAGCACTTCGAGCTATATTATCTGCTATTCCTCAAAAATAAATTATAAAATCTTCAGTACCATCTACAATAAATGGTGATATTAGTATGCAGTTTTCTAACAATAAAAAGTATTTGAGTCAATTTTCTACGTAGTTGTACGTAGAAAAAAATTGATTTTTCCTAAATAATTCGGTGTTTGTTTTGATGATTATTTTAGCTAATTAATGATACATTCGAGTCAGTATTGATAAGTATTGTCTTTGAGTTAAATGTACTGACATGGCTCACTCGTTATCCGCAGTTGTACCCACAGTTTTTGATAGTTTATTCGATTTTGCTCAATCGGATGGATTTTGGGATACTATTTCCATCGCTTTTGGCACAAATTACGACGTTACTAAAATAACAGAAATTCGCACACAGTGGCAAAATCAAGAATTTAGTCAATTACCTGAAATTGAGGTAATTAGTGATGGTATTTTAGGCAATTTTCGGGGTGGTTATGCAGCAAATAGTAATCAAATTTATCTGGCTGATAGTTTTGTTGAAACGGATTCTTCTGAAGCTATATTAACAGTTTTATTAGAGGAAATTGGGCATTTTATTGATACTGAAGTGAACGAAGTTGATACAGCAGGAGATGAGGGGGAATTATTTTCAGGGTTAGTGAGAGAATATGATTTTAGTGAATCTGAGTTAACGAGAATTCAGGCAGAAAATGATCTTAATTATGTATGGTTTGGTAATAATTTAGTTGCGTTAGAAACATCAGAACCCATTATCTTAATTGTTGATACAACAGTCGATGAAAATGATGGGAGTGCAGATATTGGGGAAGGTTTATCGTTACGAGATGCTGTTAGTATTGCTAATGAAAGTCCCAATACTCCCCATATTATTAAATTGGAGTCAGGAGTAACTTATGAATTAACTTATATTAGTAATCAAGAAACAGGCGATCGCAGTTTAAACACAGCAGGAAATATTACGATTGAGTCCGATGGGAATGACTATGCAACTATTGTTAATAATAGGGAGCGTGTTCCAGGATCAGGATTGATTTCTGGCTACATTATCAATAATCAATCTAACAAAAAACTAAGTTTAAATAAGATTTCTATTGGTAATAAATATGGTATGGGGATTCAGAATAATGGAATTATAACCATCGAAAATAGCTTAATTAGTGATAGTATTGATAATCAAGGAACTGCAACCTTAACTAATAACGTGATTACTGATAATAATGTTATTGAGAAGTCTGATATAATTAAGAATTCTGGAGATTTAATCTTAGATAATAATACTATTAGCAATAATTCAAACCTTATTATTGACAATGTAGGTTCAGCCACTTTACTCAATAATACTATTAGTAATAATTCAAGGAAGATCATTCAAAATTTTGGGGTAGGGACTGTAACCATAACTAATAATATGATTACTGATAATAATCTTAGTTATGGTGATAGTCTAATTAGTAATGCAGGTACTATAATTAATCAAGGTAATTCGATTTTAGATAATAATACTATTAGTAACAATTTGGGTGGCATTATATTTAATAGTTCAGGTTCAGCTACTTTAATCAATAATACTATTACTAATAATACTAATCATAATACCTCCGGAGGACTAATTGAAAATTTTATTTTTAGTGATTTGGTTTTAGATAGAAATACTATTAGTGAAAACTCAGGTTCTGCTATTATTGCCAATTTAGTAGAGTCAACTTTAAAGGTAGCCAATAATACGATTAATAATAATCATGGATATAGTATTTCTAATTCAGGTATAGCTACTGTAAACGATAACACTATCAATAATAATGACGGTAGTGGTATTTATAATTTCTCTGGTACATTAACTTTAACGGATAATATTATTACTGATAATGCTGCTGATGAGGGTGGTGGTATTTATAATTATGGAACATTAAATTTAACTAATAATAACATTACTGGTAATAGAGCTAATGGCGACGGTGGTGCTATTTATCATGGTTCTGGAACATTAAATTTAACTAATAATAGCATTACTGGTAATACAGCTGATGGTGACGGTGGTGCTATTTATAATAATCGTTCTGCAACATTAACTTTAACTAACAATAGTCTTACTGGTAATACAGCTGATGGTGACGGTGGTGGTATTTATAATAATACTACTGCAACATTAACTTTAACTAATAATAGTATTACTGGCAATACAGCTAATGGGGACGGTGGTGGTATTCATATTGATGCAAATAATGGTGAAGCTACGTTAATTGATAATATTATTACTGGCAATACTGCTGAAGGTAAAGGAGGCGGTATTTATAATAATGGTACTTGGAGTTCTAATAGTACCATTAGTGGAAATATATCCAATGAAGAATGGTATATAACCCCAGAGGAAGAACTTACAACCAACCCTCGTTACTATGATCGTGATCTAGAAAAATATGTTGACAATAAACTACATCCAACCTATCCAGACATTTATGATATTGGTGATACAGGAAGTTTTACAGAACTTCCACCCTCTCCTGAAACTTCACCCCAACCGACTATATCTATTAGTGACAGTTGGATAGAAATTGAAGTAAATACTAATCAAAAAAAGCTTATTTTTGAGGTTGAATTATCATCAGAACACGATCAATCTATTGTTGTTGACTATTATACCCTAGACGGTAGTGCAAGCTCTTCAGAAAGACAAAAAGATTTTGATAAGGTATCAAATAATACCCTAACTTTTTTACCTGGAGAAACAAAAAAACAAATAGAAATCACAGTTTTTGGCAGTTCAACTGTTAGTGATGCAACCTTAGAATTATTAGCTAGAGATACCGCTTATCGTGACTGGAAAGATACCGATAAAGGAAAACTAATTGATTCAATTTATAACTATGATGACTTAGCTTATGAAGATTATCGTCTTAACGAAATTTTTAGTAATGACACAGACTTTAACGCAGTCGGTTTAACTGCTGACAACGATTTCTTTGTTGTTTTATCAAATCCTATCAATGCAAAAATTGCTCCCAATGATAATATTTTACTTCAAGAATTAATTGACAATAAATTACTACAAGAAATTACCAATAGTTCAGGGGGGAATAATACAAAAGCTTATCAAGATGGGCTGGCCTTTATTGTTCAAAGAATCAGTAGAAATCAAGATTATACCTTTGCAAAAGGAAGCATTTATGACCAAGCAAGACCACCGATTTTGGTTATTAGAGGAACAGAAAGCGCACAAGATTGGTTTAGTAATGCCAGTCCTGAAGGAGTAGGTTATAGTCAATTTACTGCCAGTAAAGATGATATTAATCAATGGTTATCAGATGTTAGTCAATCTGAAGATAATGTAACCTTTAGACCCCATATTACAGGTCATAGTTTGGGGGGTGCATTAACTCAGTGGGTAGGTGGAAGTTATTCAGGAGAACTAGGGAAAATTGTCACGTTTAATGCTCCTGGAATTTCTGAAAAAAATGGAATTAATTTAAACCCTTCTAATAATCAAGGGGTTAAACATTATATTACTTCTGCTGACATAGTAAGTATGGCAGGTTCAACTTATCTCAATGGAGTTTGGGATTTATCAAAATATTCAAAACTTGGATCAGCCATAGACTTTGAAAAACATTCTGTCCCTGTTCTTAATCCAGAAATTTTAAGCAGTGGATACAAAAAGCCTACTGATTTAGTAACAAAAGTTCCTGATGGAAATACAACTGATTTAAGTGATTTTGAGTTTACCTATTTACCAGATGCTGATTATTTTGCCCTTCAAACTACTATTGCTAGGTTAGGATTATTGGGAGGTACTATAGGGGGTTTAACAGGAAGATATATAGCTGCCGCCTTAACTTTTCGGGGAACAGCCGAACTTCATCGAGAAGCTATTGGAGGAGCAATTCATAGTATAGTATCTGCTTCTAATACCATTTATGATAGTGTCGTATCTGCTTGGAATGCGGCTAAATCTTGGACAAGTAGTGCTTGGAATTCGATTATTGAAGAATCAAAAGAGATACTAGGATTATCATCAACATCTGATTTTAACACCCAATCTTTTGAATTTAATCCCTCAACTCAATCCGTTAATATTCATCAATCTTTAATAGAAGCACAAACCCTTAACGAAAACACTATTACAACCACAAATACAGAACCCATTAATAATTTTTGGGATGCTATACCATTATGGACAGATTCAGCTTGGGACGCAACTACAAAATGGACAGATTCAGCTTGGGAAAGTATCACAGAATGGACTCCTGAAACTTGGGAAATGACCACCCAATGGACAGCAAATGACTGGAATATACCCTTTTTAACTATTTCTAATCCTACCGTTACAGAAAATGATTCAAACAATCAAGAACTGGTTTTTAATGTTTCCTTATCTACTCCCAGTAATGAAACCATTACTGTTAATTATGCCACCGAAAATGGAACGGCAACATTAGGAAATGATTATACATCTGTTAATGGATTCTTAACCTTTGAACCAGGAGAAATCAATAAAACCATTACCGTTCCCATTCTAGATGATAATGTGTTAGAAGAAGATGAGACGGTTTATTTAAACCTAAGTCAATCCACTAACGCCCATCTCACTGATAACCAAGCAACCGCTACCATTATTAATAAACAAATGTCTAACCAAAGTCCAACCAATATCCAGCTATCTCATGGCAGAATTCGAGAACATGAGTCCATTGGCACAATTATTGGTGAGTTGATTACCACTGATCCAGATGTAGGTGATACCTTTACTTATACCTTAGTCTCGGGGACTGGTTCAAGGGATAATCATTTATTTAGTATTGACAATAATCAACTTAAACTCAATGGTACTTTAAACTACGAAACTAAGAATCGTCATGTTGTTCGAGTTCGCACAACAGATCAAGATGGCTTATTTTTTGAGAGACTAGTAGAAATCTTTGTTGATGATGGGAACGAAGCCGCTTTACCTATTATTAAAACCCCTATTAATGATATCAGAATTGTAGAAAATGCACCCAATAGTAATATAGATTTACTGAACCATTTTGATGATCCTTTAAGCACTGGTAAAGTTGCAACTTTTGAATTCTATAATACAGATTTAGCTGGGGGCGTTGTTAATGTTTTATTATTCGATCAAGCTGAAAACGGCGCACCTTTAACCGTTAATAATTTTATTAATTATGTTAATGATAACGACTATGATACGAGTATAATTCATCGTTCTTCTAGTGGTTTTGTTATTCAAGGTGGTGGTTTTACCGTTAATAATTTATTCGTTAGTCGGGTTCCCGCTGATCCGGCTGTTCAAAATGAATTTAGTAGAGATCGCTCTAATTTAAGGGGAACAATTGCGATGGCAAAATTAGGAGGCGATCCTAATAGTGCTACCAGTCAATGGTTTTTTAACCTTCATGATAATTCCGCTAATCTAAATAATCAAAATGGCGGCTTTACTGTTTTTGGTGAAGTTTTATCTGTAGATGATCTAGCGGTAGTTGATGCACTTGGTTCTGTTCCTGTCTATAATGGATCAAATATTAATCCAGCTTTTAATACTTT
This sequence comes from Crocosphaera sp., assembly GCA_030066295.1. Lineage (GTDB taxonomy): Bacteria > Cyanobacteriota > Cyanobacteriia > Cyanobacteriales > Microcystaceae > Crocosphaera. The sequence goes on along the minus strand of JASJBX010000035.1, from coordinate 762 downwards.
ACCGCTGCAACTGCCTCCTAATGATACTACTATAACAAATGATAACCAGTATCTTCGTCTTCGTGATCTTACTGTTAATGATTTCGAGGAATTAACTTTCTCAGTGGTTAATAATTCTAATCCTGACCTAGTTGATGTTAGCATTAATAATAATCAACTGGTTGTTGATTATCAAGATGAGCAATCAGGAACTGCAGAAATCACCATTCGAGGAACAAGTTTACTCGGTCAGACTATAGAAGATACTTTTAATATTAATGTTGTTCCTAAGGAACAAGCTCCCTCAGATATCAACCTTTCCAATAATGAAATTGCCGAAAATTTAGCGACTAATACATTAATTGGTAATTTAAGTAGCATTGCTCCTAATATAGAAAGTACTTTTGACTATAGTTTAGTTCCAGGAATAGGTGCAACGGATAATTCTCTATTTACAATCATAAATGATCAACTGAGAACTAATGCTATTCTTGACTACGAAACTAAGAATAGTTATAGTATTCGCCTTAGAACAACCGATGAAACTGGGTTGTTCTATGAAAAGGTATTAGAAGTTAACCTTTTAAATGTAAATGAAGCACCGAGTAACTTAAATTTAACCCTGGATAAAAACAGTTATCACCCCTCAGAAACCCTCGATATTATAGGAAGTGTAATAGATGGAGATGGAGGGGAAGATTTAGCGGAAATTGACTTGTGGTTACAAGGTCCAAATTTTACATGGGTTAACCTTTCTTCTATTGAAAATTTTGGCAATGATGG
>JASJBX010000195.1 GCA_030066295.1 Crocosphaera sp. | reverse complement strand
GACTCTAAATACTCTTCGAGAGTTTTCGATTTTCTTTCTTTAACTAATCCTATTAATTTTCCTGTATCTAAATCTACTAAAACAATAATAAATTTGCCCTGACCCTTAACCAAACTGATTTCATCTATTCCCAATCTTTTTAAATTTTTTATATTGATAGGGAAAATTATTTTACTTATTTGATTAATCATTGATTCTACTTCAGATTCAGTCAAATTATTTCTTTTTGCTACAGACTTTAAATCACTATTGACAACTTGTTCAACAATATTTTGAGCATATCTATCAGTATATTTTTGCCTTTTCTTAACAAAATTTAACTCTTCGCTAAATGGTTTGGAGCATTTTTCACACTTAAACTGCCTTCGATTAACTCTTAAAAATACTTCTGTTTTTCCCCAAGGAATATCTTTTATTAGAGAATAAGGATTTTGATGAAGGCGTGAACTGCTTTTATGACATCTAGGACAAACAGCTTTTTTTGAGTTACTTTCTACTTCTAGAATAAGAGTATTTTCTAATTGTTTTTTTGATTTTACATTTACTCCTGCAAGAGAAAGAAGTTTAGCTAACTGTCGTTTCATTTTCTTGATTTATGACGATTCTACTAATATTTTAGCATAATAAGTCTTGTAGAACCAGTTTCTTAGCTCCTTCTCGAAGTCTCTCACCATAAGTTGTGCGATCGCATGGTTCTAGAAGAGACTGAATCACTTCTAACTTCTTTTGTGCTTCTTCAGGGAGTTCAGAGGCAATAATTTGTGTATGATCAAGTTCAGGAAGAGAATTTGTATTGCTTGTCATCTTAGAAAATACTCTTGCTAAAATAACACATAATGTTATCCTAACAGATAAATAAAGAAAAGTGTCATTCAATTTGTCACTAATCTGAATAGTTAGTTTTAGAAAGGCGACATCTAAATTGTCACTAATTTCATAAACGACACTTAATTTGTCATTGTATCGAACTAAGTTTCAATGTATTAAAATGCTAATAATCAAGACCATCTAAGAATTACAGCCGACGACACTAATTTGTCATCACGTCATTTAATTTGGCACTGTACATTTGTTGTGCATTAAAGAGATATTTGTCAGTTTTAAGTCGTGAGTCGGGAAGCCCACGCTATACTGCCTAGCAGTTAGGGTGGGAGGATGTCACGCCGAAAGGGATTTGGTGATGGTTTGTTGATCAAAATGAGTCAGCCTTTGACGGACGAGATGGCAAAAATGAGCAATGGGGGGAATGGTAAGGCGATCGCTGGTGGAGACTAAAACCACTTGACGGGTTAAGGGTTGAGGGGATTTTTGCTGAGATTGATCGAGAATAGGAGCTAAAGAACGCACCGCTAAAGAATTATCTTGGCTGGTTTCAATTAACGCTGTTTCTGGCAATAACGCCACAATTTCCCCTTGTCTTACCACCCCACGAAACGCATCTAATAAATTGAGTTCCATGACTGCATTGATGCTTAAATTATGAATGGAACACCATTCTTGTAGTAGTCTTTGCATTCCATAACCATCTTTAAAGACCACTTGAGGATATTTGATTAACTCTGTGGGGGGAACCTGTTCATACTCCGTTAACGGATGATTGGCGGCCATTAAAACGTCTATTTTTTCCTCATATAATAGAGCGACTGTCATCTCAGGGCTAGTGGCCAAAAAACGATTATTCATGATGATGGCAATATCCACTAAGCCATCCCTTAATACTTTTAAGGCCCGATCGCTTCCTAAGGCTGTCACTCGCAATTGAACTTGAGGATAATCGACACAAAATTGTTGTAAAATTGGGGGCAGGAAATGGGAGCAAACCGAATGAATGGCAGCCACACAGAGGTCTGGCTGTTTCCCTGCTTGTAAATCTTTGATTTCTTGTCCAATGGTTGCCCATTCTTGACAAATTTTCTTGGCTCTTGGCAACAATTTTTCTCCCGCTACGGTTAGTCTGGCTTGGGTCGACCGATGAAACAATAAAGCCCCTAGGGTTGCTTCTAAGGCTTGTATTTGTCGGCTGATGGTCGACTGAGTAATGCCACACTGACTAGCTGCCTGTCCAAAACTTCCCGTTTCTGCGATCGCTAGGAATGCTTGTAGTTGCTCAATTCGCATTGATAAGGCTGTTTATATCGTATAATCTTAAGCTTATCTTATTATTATCCCCTTTTTCGTAGAAATTGATACTAAACTCACTCATAATTGATAATTTCTTGGACATGGAATCTTTATCATGGTTAATCGTATTTTTAGGCGGTGGTTTGGGTAGTTGTGGCCGTTATGTGATTAGTAAAATCATTAATGAACAAGTTGATAGCATCTTTCCTTGGGGAACGTTAACAGTTAATTTAATTGGTTGTTTGGTGATTGGTATCATGATCGGATTCATTGAAAGATTTCCCATTCATCCCTATTGGGGACTTTTTTTAGTGACAGGATTTTGTGGCGGTTTTACCACGTTTTCCTCTTTTTCTTTAGAGAATAATTTGTTATTGAGAAACCAAGAATATAATTTATTATTAGTTTATACGTTTATGAGTTTACTGTGGGGATTTGCTGGGACTTTTATGGGTTTAATGTTGATTAAAAGAATCTAATCTCAAATCCTTTTCTGCTGAATAGGGTTCATAGACTTGATCATTTAAGAAGGAGATTCCTCGTTCCTCGAAATGACAAATAAAAATATAAAAGAGAAGAAAAAAGAAAAAACATTAAGAATATGACGTTTCTAAAATACCTTTGCTATAACCGACCAAAAGAAGATAATTATTAAAACAAGTATCAAACTATTGAGAAATTTTTTCTTTGATTAACTGGGGATCACCCTGTTGTACAACCCTTCCTCCTTCCAATAAAAACGCCCCATCACAGTAATTTAACTCTTCTAACCGATGGGTTACCCATAAAGCAGTAATCCCTCGACTCTTGACTAATTTTTGCACTTGTTCCACTAATTCGATTTGGGTGTCGGGATCAAGGAGGGCAGTGGGTTCATCTAATAATAGTACCGAACAATGACGGGCGATCGCACCAGCAATGGCAATACGCTGTTTTTGTCCCCCACTGAGGGCATAAATGGGTCGTCGTTCTAGTTCTAACAAGTTAACCGCAGCTAAGGCCTCCCTGACGCGACAACGCATTTCTAACTGGGGTAAGTTCTCTTCTACCAACCCGAAAGCAATATCGGCGCCGACGGTGGGCATCACTAATTGGCGATCGGGGTTTTGGAAGACAAAACCCACCGGTGGGGTCATGGTAATGGTTCCATTGTGGGGGGTTAAAAGATTGGTCAGCAGTCTCAACAGGGTGGACTTCCCACTGCCATTTGCCCCCAAAAGCATCCAAAATTCTCCTTCTGGGACAGCCAATGAGCAAGAATTTAATACTGGCGCGTTTTCGTGCCAACTGAAGCTAATATTATCAACATTAATGGCAAAATTAGTCATCGGGAGTTCAGGGTTCGGCGTTCGGGGTTTAGAGTTATAGTCGTTTCAAATAAGTTTGAGACAAAGTAGTGTGAGCATCTTGCTCACTAGGCTAATAACAGAGGAAGTAAATTGTGTCATTGTGTATCATTTTTATCGAAATTAATGATAAGAAGCCCTAAGGATTAGGGCATAAGCAATTATTGTGTGGCTAAGTCTCCTAAGTTGAAGAGAAAGGGAACACTGCTGTTACTGTCTCCTCCCATGACTAAGACTTTGGGCATTTGTGCGCCACCTTCTTTCCAGGCTTCGATGGCTTCTTTTTGTAGCACTAATTCACCTCCTTGGGCTTTTAAGGTTTCTGCTAACAATCGTTGCGCTTCTGCTTTACCTTTGGCGCGGTTAATGTCCGCTTGAGCTTCTTGTTCAGCTTCTTGGGCAATATAGACTGCCCGTTGTGCTTTTTGTTCGGCGATCTGTTTGTCTTCCACTGCTTTGGCAAATTCAGGGGAGAAGTTAAGATCGATGACACTGGTATCTAGGACAATGATGCCGTACTTTTCTAAGCGAGAGTTAAGGGCGTTGTCAAAGTCTTCTTTGAGTTCGCTTCTTTGGGTGATGGCTTGTTCTACCGTGCGTTTGGCTGCAGCAATTTTGAATGATTCTTGGGTTTGAGGGGCAACAATTTTAGAAACAATATTTTGTAGGGTTCCTTGAGTACGTCGAATATTAACAACTTGGACGGGATCGAGACGAAAATTAATGGCAAAACTTGCGCTCAAATCTTGTAAATCCTTGGTGGCACTCTGTGCCGGAACTTCAAACTTTTGTACGGTAACATCATAGACATCAACAGCAGACACTAATGGGGGTTTAAAGTGTATTCCTTCTAATAATGCGCCATCTCTGGCTTTTCCTAAAACGCTTAAAACTCCTGCTTGTCCAGGGTTGATAACCACAAATGAATTAAAACTAATAACCACTAACAACGCAGCGATGATTCCACCTATTAAGGGTTGCAAGCTTGGGGTTGATTGACGAGTCACAAATCTTTCTCCTTTATGTTACCTAATTTTGATCTTAACGGTTATTGAGCCGTTTTGTATATCATTTTTAAAATCTGTTTTGAAGCGTTAACGTCTCTGTCATGTTTTGTGTTACAAAAAAGGCAAGTCCATTCTCTGACAGAAAGCTCTTTTTTGCCTCCCTTTTCACCACAACAAGAACAAGTTTGCGTCGTTGCTTCCCATCGGTTAATTATCCTAACATCTCTTCCATACATTTCACCTTTAGCTACTAACATAGTCCGAAAACTACGCCACCCTAAGTCTGAAATAGCACGGGAAAGTTTACGATTTTTAACCAAGCCACTGACATTCAGATCCTCTAAAGCAATTAGTTGATTTTCCTTAATTACTTTAGTCGATAGTTTATGCAAAAAGTCAGTTCTAATATCAGCTATTTTAGCGTGTAGTTTAGCAAGCTTTTTTCTGGCTACTTCACGTCTTTTACTACCTTTCTGCTTTTTAGATAGATGTTTTTGAAGTCTCCTTAAACGTTTTAGTTTTGTCTTCAATGGTTGAGGAGCTTTTATTTTTTCTCCATTGTCAAAAGTAGCAAAGTCAATAATCCCTAAATCGACACCGCAATGATGATCTGTTTTGGGTAATATTTTAGGAGTAACTTCACAGACAAAGCTTAAAAAATACCTATCAGCACTATCTTTAATTACAGTAACAGAAGACGGTTTAGATGGTAGTTCTCGAGACCAAACTATTTTAAATTTACCTATTTTAGCTAAGTAAACTTTATGCTGACTAACTTTAAATCCATTATCTGTAAACTTGGCTGATTGCTTTGAATTTCGTTTCTTGAACTTTGGAGGTTTAATTTTAGCCCCTTTTCTTTTCCCTTTACAAGAGTCAAAAAAATTCTGAAAACTTTGGTGTAAATCTCTCAAAGATTGCTGTAATGGAACAGCAGAAACATCAGCTAACCAGCACCTTTGCTCAGTTTTTTTCGCTAAAGTTAACCTTTTAGACAAGGTGTTTATTCCTTCATATTTTCCTCCATTTTTATAGGTTTCTTGACAGTAAGCTAACCCATCGTTAAAAACTACCCGACAACATCCAAAAAGTTGAGCCAACTTAACTTTTTGTTGGTCTGTAGGATAGATTCGGTAACGATAGCGTAACTTCATGGGTTATACTGAGTAGGTCTGCAAACAATTTTAACTAAAGTCTCATTAAATGTCAAGGAACTTAAGAAAAGAACGTCACAGTGTTTCAGACCTTAAAGTGCATTTGGTCTGTGTTACAAAGTATAGGCAAAAAGTTTTTACGACTAAAAGCCTTGAGTTAATAGAAAAATCTTTCTCCGAAGTGGCTTCTAAAATGAACTTTAAAGTATTAGAATTCAACGGAGAAAGCGACCATATTCACGTTTTGATAGAATACCCACCTAAACTATCGATTTCACTGATTGTTAATAGTTTAAAAGGGGTTTCTAGTCGTAGATATGGACAAGCTGGCTATCCTAAACCTTATGGTAAAACTGCTTTATGGTCGCCTAGTTATTTCGTTTCTGCTGTCGGAGGTGCGCCCTTGGAAGTGCTAAAATCTTATATTAAGAAACAAGAAAAGCCGTCCTAAAAGGACGGGGTTTTAAACCCAATTTTCTGATAAGACAGAAAGAGAGCCTGTTATTTGTGTAAGGGAAGGGATCAAAGAACGATACTGCGATAAAGTTGAGATTTTAGGGGGTTTGTGTACAGTTGTATATAGTCCCGACCATCCTAAACCCTGTGGGGCAACCGTTTGGGTCGAAATCGATCCTGAAATTTTGCAAAGGATAGAATTATCTAATCCTTTAATCACTCAATGTTTTAGATAAAAACTACTTTTATATGAGAGCAAGTATATGAGATCAAGGTGTGACAAGAAACTAACACCTTGATTAATACAATTAACTTTTCATCAAGGGACGGCTTGCAGGGGTTGGAAACATTTGCTTGAACATAAATTGACGTTCATTAGCTGATTTTGGACCAAAGTTCCAGAGACTTTCATAGAAGAAGAAAGACACCCCAGCAAAGTCTTGATTACGGGTTGCTTGTACTTGTTGGTTAATGCGTTGCATGGGAACTGGACGACCTTTTAATCCAGATAAAACACCGACAGCAAAGGGAATACGTGCTTTAGCTTGTCGCACTTCGGGTTGATTAATTTCCCGTTGAAAATCTTCGATATTGGAGCGATAAACTTGTAAGACTAATTCTTCAATAAGTCCCTTTCTTTCCCAACTGTACCAGTCTAAAAGAAAACAATTTTTTGAGAAGGTTTGCGGGTTAGGAGAAACAGAAACAATGATATTAGGTTTAACTGCTTTGACTGCTGCAAAGACCTCTCCCATATATTCAGTAATCTTGTTATTTCTCCATTCTGTCCATTCCCTCCAAGCTGCATCTTGAGCTAAACAATTATTACGACCCATTTTTAAATAACTGGGGGTTTTGGGGGGCATTTTTCCGTTATGTTCTTGTTGATAAAGTTGTACGGTAACGTCGTCGTAACCGAAATCAAAGGGGATACCGAAATGATCATCGACTTGAATGCCATTAATGTCGTAATTGGTAACAATTTCTACCAATAAATCGGTTAAAAATATTTGTACTTCGGGATTAAAGGGACTTAACCATACTCTTTCATGAGTATTCCCTTCTAACCAAGTGGTGCTATTATCTTGTCGTTTGGTTAACCAATCTTGATGACGTTTCGCCAATTCAGAATCAGACGGTGCCATAAATCCAAATTCAAACCAAGGAATAACAGACATTCCCTTATCGTGACCTTGTTTAACAATTTCTTTGAGGACATCTCGACCTTGTAGACCTTCTGTGGGATCTAATTTTTTACCGACTACCGATTGAGCAACCTGAGAAGGATATAAGGTATAACCCCAATTCCAAACCGTAGGATATAAAGTATTAAAGTTTAGTTGAGAAAGGGTATTGATCCCTTCTGTGAGGGTTTTGGGGTTAAATAAAACCTCACTATCAATATTGGTTAACCACACCCCTCTAATTTCTGTGGGTTGATTACGAGATTGGGCAGAAAAGGGAAGGCTAAAGGGAATGAAAGTTAAATAGATACCAAAAAGAACCAGAAAAATGAGCCAACCTTGACGACCCCAGCGACGGCTAAATGTAACCAGTGCATCAGCACTTTTATCAAATAAGTTTTGCTTCATAATTTTGGGAGAGAGAAAATGAACAAAAATATAGCAATCAGTGAGCATTAGTCAAAGTATAATCCCCATTGGAACTATAGCAATCACTAATGATATGTGATGAATAAGGTCCCATAAGGACAGGATATAGAGGACATAATAGTATGATGTCCCTACCGATACATCTCCGTAGGGATTTAACAGTGTTAAATCCTTAAGAAAGTGTTTGTACAACGAACAATAAAACCGGGCTTTGTAGGATAGACAAATCAGATATTTATCTAGACTATACGTAAAATAGAAAACTTTGCCCATTCTACCGTCTATCAAGAATTGATGAAAATTCTGACTCCTGATTTTATGTTCCATTAATATGAACAATGACTTGTCTTTGATGACTGCGTTGACGGTGTTCCCATAAATAGATACCTTGCCATGTTCCTAACACTAATCGACCCTGAGAAATGGGGATTTGTTCCGACGTTTTAGTTAACATGGAACGAATATGTGCTGGCATATCGTCGGGACCTTCTGTGGTATGAATATAAAGTTTAGAATCTTCAGGAACCAATTTAGAAAAGAAATGACTTAAGTCGGTGAGAACATCGGGATCAGCATTTTCTTGAATAATTAAAGAAGCCGACGTATGTCTGACAAAAATAGTACAAAGTCCTGTTTTAATCCCCGATTGATTGACAACACTTTCCACATCACGGGTAATACGATGAAAGTCTTTTCCTCTGGTTTGAATGGTCAATGCTTGCTGATAATGATTCATCGTTTTGTATACAATAAACTATAGGTAATTCTAGATAATAAGCCACTTTTTAGACCAAATTGTTCTTTTCTGGTTTAACATACTCACAGGCTGATTCTATTTTCTCATGATAAATTTACTACTCTTTTTTGTACATCTAATGGTAACAAATAAAAGTAAAATCATTGCTTGAAGATAGTGATCGCTCTCAATTATGTTGCAAGGTTGTGCCGTTGCACGTTAATATCTTGGTTAGCCTCTATCCTCACGCTAAAAGCTTGAGGGGGCAGGGAATAGAGAAGTAAGAAACAAAGTTAAGCGTATGGAAATTTTAGTTATTAGTAATGGTCATGGAGAAGATGTCATTGCCTTGTCTATTATTGAAGCGTTGAAGATGTTTCCTAATCTATCTAAAATTTCTGCTTTACCCTTAGTGGGGACAGGCTATGTTTATGAAAAAGCAAATATTCCTATCATTGGCACAGTGAAAACCATGCCATCGGGAGGGTTTAACCAAAATATTAATCAATTATGGCGCGACGTTAATGGGGGGTTATTAAGCCTAACTTACCATCAATATCGAACCATCAAACAATGGGTAAAAAA
>JASJBX010000194.1 GCA_030066295.1 Crocosphaera sp. | reverse complement strand
AGTTGCTTCTCTAAAGATACAACGATTTCTTGCTGTTGAATCAAACTTTTTTCTAAGGATTCTTTTTCCTCAGTAATCGTTTTAATTTGTTGTTGCAGTTCTTTTTCTAAACTATGTTTCTCCTGAGATACACTTTCTAGTTGTTTCTCTAAAGATACAACGATTTCTTGCTGTTGAGTTAAACTTTTTTCTAAAGATTCTTTTTCCTCCGTAACCGTTTTAATTTGTTGTTGCAGTTCTTTTTCTAAACTATGTTTCTCCTGAGATACACTTTCTAGTTGCTTCTCTAACGATGCAATAGTTTCTTGTTGTTGAGTTAAACTTTTTTCTAATTTTTCTCGTTTAGCGATTACTGTTTTTAGCTCTTGGTTTAGACTATTATTATTATCAGTCGCTTCTTTTAGCTGACTATTAACTTTATTTTGTTCTGTTTTAAAGTTTTCTAATTGTTTTTCAAGATTAGATAAATCTTTTTTATAAGTTGCTTCTAACTGTTCTTTTTGCTGCTGTAAAGATTGATTTTTTTGTTGAGCTACAGTAACTTTATCTTGTTCTTTTTGAACTGTTTTTGAAAGGTTATTTTTTTCATCATGCAGTTGACTGATATTTTCTTGTAACCCTTTTACTTGTTGTTTGATATGGGTATAATCTTGTTGTAAATGGTCATTTTTTTGCTTCAATTCTTGATTAATGTCATCAAGAAGCTGCCATTTTTTCCTTAAATTTTCTTGTTCTTGAGTTAATTCTTTTTGTTCATTCAATAAGGTTGCTTCTCGTTGAAGACGACTGTTACGAATCTGTCGATAGTTGATACCAGAAGCTCCTAAAACCAGCATTAGTGTACCAATTTCGTAAACCAGTGGGTTAATCATATATATGTCTCCTACTAAAAAAACAGCAACTAGCCAGTTCCAGTGTCGAGCGTTTGTAGCGTCCTAAGCTGCAATCAAGACTGTCCCATACTCCTATTTATATCAGGATGCGATCGCCTTTTTTGATATTTCTTCTTAAATCTTACAAATCTTAATGTCTTCCTAACCCTGTTCACATCAATTTAGATTTGTCAAACTCAGTTGTATCCTATTAATTTTTCTTTACATTCTATCTTCATCTTAAAACAGTAGGGTGGGAAAATCAGAGATTTATTGAGACTATCCGTAAAATAACAGAGTTTGCCCACCCGACAAAACTGGATTTTAGTATTTATTTAACAAACACTTGTTAATGAATATCTGAGTTATAATTTTTGCAAGGGAAAATTTAATCGCTCTCTCTGCTGTAGATATAAAGTAGCAACTTCCCGTGCTAAGTTACGAATACGACCAATATAACGGGTTCTTTCTGCTACAGCAATCACTCCCCTTGCATCTAATAAGTTGAAGGAATGGGAGCATTTTAACACATAATCTAACCCAGGAAAAACTAACCCTCGAGTAATCAATTGTTTCGCTTCTTGTTCGTATAAAGCGAATAATTTGAACAATAAATCTGCATCGGATGCTTCAAAATTATAGGTACATTGTTCCACTTCGCTTTGCAAGAAAATGTCTCCATAATTAATCTCATCATTCCACTGAATTTTTGTGATAGCTTCCACTTCTTGTAGATACATTGCCAACCGTTCTAAACCATAGGTAATCTCAATGGAAACCGGACGACAATCAATGCCACCACATTGCTGAAAGTAAGTAAATTGGGTAATTTCCATGCCATCTAACCATACTTCCCAACCCACACCCCAAGCACCCAAAGTGGGAGATTCCCAGTTATCTTCTACGAAACGAATGTCATGATCTTCTGGTTTAATGCCTAATGCTCTTAATGAGTCCAAATAAGTTTCTTGAATGTCATCAGGAGAAGGTTTAATTAACACTTGATATTGAAAATAATGCTGAAACCGATTAGGATTTTCTCCATAACGTCCATCAGTGGGACGCCGACAGGGTTCCACATAAGCAACAGACCAGGGTTCGGGTCCGATGGCCCTGAGAAATGTATGGGGACTCATGGTTCCTGCCCCTTTTTCGGTATCATAAGGTTGAACGATTAAACACCCGCGATTGCCCCAAAATTCGTTGAGTTGAGCAATAATTTTCTGAAAATTAATAGACACTTTTTGGCTGATTTCCCTAATTAGTTTAATGATTAACTTTAGTTTTTCCCATTATAGCAAATCAGGTTCCGATTTCCTTTGATTATATCTTTTTTTAAGAATAGTTAATTATTTTGGTCATGGAAAAATAATCAAGAAAAATAAAGTTTCACAAAAGTTTCCAGACTGATCAGAGATGTTTAAGTTAACCTAAAAAGTAGATAGAGTCATTAACCATAAAACTGAATGAATTTTTTTAGTAGATTAAGTATTCAATCCAAACTGATGTTAATGTTACTAGCTGTCAGCATTGCCTCTATTTTAATCATTAGTTATGTAGGATACACCAGTGGAAAAGAAGCAATTTTGGAAAACATATATTATCAAATTACAGAATTAAGAAATTCTCGTGCCAGACAAGTTCAATCTTATTTTAACTACGTTCAAAGTCAAGCGATTACTTTAGCAGAAGACCCCACTGTTATTGAGGCGATGGACTCTTTAACCGATGGTTTTAATCAATTGGAAACTCAAGAAATTTCAGGGGATATGGTTTCTGATCTTTGGCGGTTTTATGAACAAGAGTTTATCCCCCGTTTACAAATGAATGTAGATGGAAATCCGACAGTTTTAACCTATTTTCCTAAACATAGTATTGCTCGTTATCTGCAGTATTATTATTTGGTTAAAAATCCTTATGATTTGGAAAATAAAAGTCGTTTAGATATGGCCAAAGATGGTAGTGAATATAGTAAAAAACATCAAAAATATCATCAATTTTTTCGTTCAATCACAACTCGATTCGATTACAAAAATCTCTTTTTAATCGATAGTGAAACAGGGAATATTGTTTATAGTGTCCATAAAGATACAGGGTTTGCCACCAGTTTTAAAGATGGGCCTTATGCTTACAGTGGGGCAGCTAATCTATTTGAAACCTTGCAAAATAATCGAGAACGAGGGGCTTTTGAAGTTATTGATTTTAGTCCTTTTCGTCCTAGTTATGGTCAACCTGTCGCTTTTATTGGTAGTCCAATTTTTCAACAATCAAATTTAATTGGAATCCTCTTACTTCAGTTACCTGTTGATGAAATTAATCGCATTATGACAGGAAATTTTCAATGGAAAAAAGACGGACTTGGCAAAACCGGAGAAACCATTTTAGTTGGGTCAGATTATTTAATGCGTTCTCAGTCTCGTTTTTTAGTGGAAAATCCTGATAACTATTTTAAGGAGTTAGCAAAACAAAAAGTTTCCGAAAAAAAAATCCAGAAAATCAAGGCCAATCAGAGTCCAATTTTATTACAAGAAGTCAAGACTAATTCTATTGAGAAAGCCTTACAAGGAGAAGAAGGCTTAGGTATTTTAGACGATTATCGTGGTGTTTCTTCCTTAGTTGCCTATGCACCTTTAAAATTAGCTGATAGTTTAGATTGGATAATTTTATCAAAAATTTATGTGAGTGAAGCTTTTGAACCTATACAAATTTTTGGAAAAAGGGTATTAGTTACAACTGCAATTTTAGTTCCTATTGTTACCATTTTATCCCTATTTCTTTCCCGTCGTTTAGTAATGCCAATTTATCGATTAATTTCAGGGGCAAAAAAAATTACATCAGGAGAAACCAATGTTGTTGTTACGGTGCCATCTGACGATGAATTCCGTCAACTTGCTGGTGCATTTAATCGCATGGCAAGAACCATTGATGAAGAAAAAAAAGCCCTAGAAGAACAAATTAGAAACAATGATGCCCTACTCTTAAAAACCCTTCCTGCACCCATTGTCAAACGGTTAAAACAAGGAGAAAAAACCATTGCCGATAAATTTCCCCACGTCACCGTATTATCAGCAAATATTGTTGGGTTTGATGAGGAATGTGATTTGATGAGTGCAGAAGAAGCAGTGGGACTTTTAAATGATATTGTCAGTGCTTTTGATGATGCAGCACAACGTCATGATGTAGAAAAAATTAGCACCGTTGGCACTTCTTATTTAGCAGCTAGTGGCTTATTTGTACCGAGATTAGATCGGGATAAAGCTGTGATCGAATTAGGTCTAGAAATGCTGAGAATTGTAAGAGCATTCAGTCAAGAAACCCATCTCAACTTTGAGATTAGGATTGGAATTTATTCAGGGGAAGTCATTGGCGGATTATTAGGTAAGCAAAAATTTATTTATAATTTGATCGGAAATACCGCTAAAATTGCTCGTTTTTTAATGATTGTTAATTCTGTAGAAGGTAAACCCAATTCTATTTTAATTAGTCAAAATTTATACGAACCGTTACAGGAATTTTATCAATTTTCTAAGATGGGAGAAATGGATATTCCCGGACGGGGTAAAATGGCGGTGTGGTTATTAAGTGATGGCGGCCATAAAAAATAGACTGTTTCCCCGTCCCCTCCTCTCTCCCTCCCTTCATCTCTCCGTCAAACCCGAAGAAAAATGTTTCTGCACAGATGGCACACTACCAATGAGCCTGTTAATTTGCTACAATTTCGGCACAATAGAAATAGACTTATCAATTGCTTCAGGCAATCAACACCATTCACATTTTAGTTTGTCTCATGAGAAAACGTTCATTTTGGGTAACTCTTCTCGTTATTTTTTCCCTTTTGTTCAACTTTTTTGCTTGGACTCCCAATGCTCATGCTTTTACAGAAAATCAAAAGTTATTGCTGCAGTCATGGCGACTGGTGAATCAATCTTATTTAGATGATACCTTCAACCATCAAAATTGGTGGTTATTAAGACAAGATTTATTAAAACGCCCTTTAGACGATCGCGAGGAAACCTACGACACCATCGAGGAAATGTTAGCCACTCTCGATGAACCGTTTACCCGTTTATTAAGACCGAAACAGTATCATAATTTACAAGTCAGCACCGCAGGAGAATTGTCCGGTGTCGGCTTACAAATCAATATTAATCCAGAGACAGGGAACCTAGAAGTAGTGGCCCCCATCGAAGGTTCTCCCGCCGAAACTGCAGGCATAAAAGCCCGCGATCGCATCTTAAAAATTGACGATGTTGATACCACTACCTTAACTTTGGATGAAGCCGCCACAAAAATGCGCGGACCGAGTGGTACTAAAGTATCTTTGACGATTTTACCCTACCCACAAGAATCGGACATTCTAGAAGTGGAAATCGTGCGCGATCGCATTTCTTTAAGTCCCGTTACTGCTAGTTTAAATCAACCCATTCCTAATCTTCCCATTGGTTATATTCGCTTGAATCAATTCAGTGCAAATGCGGCTGAAGAGATGGCAGAAGCTATCATTAATTTAGAGAAAGAAGGGGCCGAAGGTTATATTTTAGACCTAAGAAATAATCCCGGTGGACTATTACAAGCAGGGATAGAAGTTGCCCGTTTATGGATGGATCAAGGCACCATTGTTTATACAGTTAATCGTCAAGGGGTGCAAGATAGTTTTACGGCATCAGGAACGGCTTTAACCGATGATCCTTTAGTCTTATTAGTGAATCAAGGAACCGCCAGTGCCAGCGAAATTTTAGCGGGGGCTTTAAAAGATAATGGTAGGGCAACCTTGGTGGGAGAAAAAACCTTCGGTAAGGGGTTAATTCAATCCTTATTTGAGTTACCCGATGGTGCCGGTTTAGCTATTACCGTCGCCAAGTATGAAACCCCTAGTCATAATGATATTCATAAGTTAGGAATTCAACCCGATAAGCTTGTTGTTCAAGATCCCATTTCCTATCAACAAATTGGGACGAAAGATGATGTACAATACGAAGCTGCTATCGAACTTTTGAACGGTAACTCTGTGTTGGCTAATGCCAGCTAAATTTAGTTATTAGTGAACAGTTATCCCCTAAATTATCCACGGTTAACTGTTCCTAATTTTCTTGTCCCCATTTGTTCATAAAAAATGAAAATTGCTACTTGGAATGTTAATTCAATTCGTACCAGACAACCCCATGTGATTGATTGGTTGACCAATAATACCATTGATGTTCTTTGCTTACAAGAAACCAAGGTCATAGATAAAGATTTTCCGAGAGAACCCTTTGAAGAGTTGGGTTATCATGTTTATATTTATGGACAAAAAGCTTATAACGGGGTGGCTATTTTTAGTCGTCAACCGATGACGGATATTATTGCAGGATTTACTGATGTGGTTGGGGAAGAAATCGCCCAAAATTTTGATGAACAAAAACGGGTTATTTCAGGGGTTATTGATGACATTCGTGTTATTAATTTATACGTCCCTAATGGGGCATCCGTAGGCAGTGAAAAGTATGAATATAAGTTACAATGGTTTCAAGTTTTAAAAGCTTATTTAGACAATTTAACTAAAAAGGAATGCCATGAATTATGTATTTGTGGAGATTTTAATATCGCTTTAGAAGATAAAGATATCTATAATCCTAAAGGGAAAAGCAATCATATTATGTCTTCCCCATTAGAAAGAGAAGCTTTGCAAAATATACTAAACATTGGGTTAAAAGATGCCTTTAGAAAATTTACAACAGAAGGGGAATATTTTAGTTGGTGGGACTATCGATCAGGGGGATTTCAACGCAATAGAGGGTGGCGTATTGACCATCTTTATTTGACTGATAAATTGTATGAAAAAGCAATTAATTGTACTATAGATATAGAACCCAGGAAACAAGAAAGACCGAGTGATCATACACCGGTTATCCTTGAAATTTAAGATAAAGTTAGTCAAAAAGTATGAGTCAAAAACGTCCCATTGCTGTTGATTTGTTTGCCGGTGTTGGGGGTATGACACTGGGATTTGAACAAGCAGGTTTCGATGTTTTAGCATCAGTAGAAATTGATCCCATTCACTGTGGTATTCATCATTATAATTTTCCTTTTTGGTCAACCATTTGTGCTTCAGTTACTCAGATAACGGGACATCAGATTAGGATGTTATCAACTATTAAAAATAAACCCGTTGACGTTGTATTTGGGGGGCCTCCTTGTCAGGGGTTTTCTTTAATGGGAAAACGGAGTTTAGAGGATGATCGTAATGTTTTGGTGAAGCATTTTATTCGCCTAGTTTTGGAGTTACAACCGAAATATTTTGTCATGGAAAATGTTCCAGGAATGGCCATAGGTAAACATCAAATATTTTTACAAGAAATCTTTGATGAATTTGCCAAAAATAACTATCAAGTTAAAACTAATTATCAAATTTTAAACGCTGCTAATTATGGCGTTCCTCAACTGAGAAAAAGATTATTTTTATTAGGATGTCAAAAAGGATTAAGCTTACCTAATTATCCTATTTTTACAACTAAATATAATCAAGAAGATCACTTATTACTTCCTTCAACTCCAACCGTAAAAGATGCCATTCAAGATTTACCAGAAGTTAATCGATATGTAGAATTAAATTATCAAGATTGGGTAATAGCAAAATATAAAAAACAGAGTCAGTATGTTAAAAACCTTAGAAATTTCTCGAATTTGATTGATGATTATTCTTATCCAAGAAACTATAATAAAAAATTATTAACTGGTAGTTTAAGAACGAAACATACACAAAAATCTATAGATAGATTCAATAAAACACCTCCAGGAAAAATTGAACCCATTAGCCGATTTTTAAGGTTGCATCCCGACGGTTTATGTAATACCTTAAGAGCAGGGACACCTAGTAATCGTGGGGCCCATACTTCTCCTCGTCCCATTCATCCATTTACCCCTAGATGTATCACGGTTAGAGAAGCAGCCAGACTACATTCATATCCTGATTGGTTTCGTTTTCATGTCACAAAATGGCATGGTTTTCGACAGATTGGTAATTCAGTTCCTCCCTTATTAGCAAAAGCAGTTGCAAGAGAAATCATTAAAGTTCTTGAAATTTTACCTCTTAAATTAACCACTAACTATAAGTTAAAAGGCGAAGAATTATTAAGTTTTAATATGTCTCAAGCAGCTAAATATTATAATGTAAGTCCTGATGTTATTGGGACAAGAAGTAGAGTGAAATATAATAATAAGTTCAAAATATGATCATATTTTGATAAAAATTAACACAAATATTAAAGTTATTATGCTATCTATAATACGACTTATTATTATATAGGAAGCTACAGAGATCCCTCTTTCCTCAGAATGATAATATGAGGTATCAATAATGTCCTAAAACTAACTAATTTTGGTACTACTATATGATCACCACTCTAAATACTCTAATTTTGCGTTACAGTAAAAGATAGGATAGTCGTTATCCAAACTATTAACGACTAACTTCAAAAAAATAGCAAATTGTGATTGATTATCACTTACTTATGAGCAACGCAACTGTAACCAATAACCCCTTACTCATCGGACAAGGATTACCTCCATTTGATAAAATTACCCCTGATCATGTAATTCCAGCCATGACAGAATTATTGCAAGAATTAGATGCTAAATTAAGTCATTTAGAAGCCAATGTTAAACCCACCTGGGAAGGTTTAGTGGAACCCCTAACAGAAATAGAAGAAAAGTTTAGTTGGAGTTGGGGAGTTGTTGGCCATTTAATGGGTGTAAAAAATAGTCCTGAACTTCGCAATGCTTACGAAACTGTACAGCCTCAAGTTATCCAATTTATTAATACATTAAGCCAAAGTCAGCCTATTTATTCGGCTTACAAAAGTCTTCAAGAAAGTGACAGTTGGAATAGTTTAGAAAATGCTCAAAAAAGAATTGTAGAAACAGCAATTCGAGAAGCAGAATTATCGGGGGTTGCTTTAACAGGAGAAACTCGTGAAAAATTCAAT
>JASJBX010000193.1 GCA_030066295.1 Crocosphaera sp. | reverse complement strand
CCCATTTTGACGTACAATAAGGCACAACTTCTGGGGATGTAGAACGTCCCCATCCTGAACTAAAATTAACAATAATCCCCTTTTTTTGTTGAATCATTGCAGGTAAAAAACCGCGAATTGTTCTGACAACCCCGTTAATATTAATATCAGTTAATTGAACAAACTCTTCCTCACTGATTTCCCATAGGGGTAAAGGTTGATTAATAATCGCTGCATTATTAATCAAAAAATCGGGACTACCCCATTTTTCAATCACCTTTTTAGTCCATGTTTGTACTTCTTGATTATTAGATAAATCTACAACATCAAACTGATGATCTGGATATAAATGATTAAGTTTTTCAATTTCATTAAGAGAACGACCACATCCGACTACTGTATATCCTAGTTGAATAAAGCCCTCAGATAATGCTCTCCCTAGTCCTTTTGTTACTCCTGTAATGACAATCATAGGTGATGTACTTTGTTTCCATTTTTCTTCTATATTAAGAGATTTTTAACAGTAAAATCAACTGCACAAATATCAAGTATGTTCATGGTCAATAAATTTAACTTTTTACTTTATAATAAATCAATGATTCGACCTTATACCCGTTAGAAATATTTGGCTGATATTAATCTGTTAAAAACCTAATTCTGCCCTAGCAGTTTCTGCTGCTGCGAACACTTCTTCATCAGGTAATTGTGACCAATCTGTTTCCCCGATTTCTGCATAGAATTGTTGATCATAGGCACGAGTTCTAATAACAACAGGCATCGGGACAGCATGACCTAAAATCAAAGCTTGTTGCTTAGAATCTAACTTTGCTAACACTGACCTTAAATTTTGTCCCCCTGAAACTCCCGTAAAAATAGCATCAATATCCTTTTCATCGTTTAGTAAACAAGTAATTCTTGTTCCCACTTGAGACATCACTTCATTGTCAATTCCTGATGGTCTTTGATCCACAATTAAAAGTGTTACAAAATATTTTCTCATCTCCCTGGCAATGGTTCCAAAGATAGTTTGATGAACAATTTTAGAGTCTAAAAAGCGGTGTGCTTCTTCAATAGTAATCACTAATTGTCTGGGGCGATCGCTGGGACTTTTTGTCTGTAGAAATCGCTCAGCTTTTTTCACATAACTGCCATGTATGCGTCGGGTAATCATATTAGTGGCTAACATATAAGAAAGCATATTTGATTGTGATCCAAATTCAATTACCACGTGCTTTCCTGCGTCCAAAGATTCTAACACCTGATTAATATAATTATGAGGGCAAGCGGTGCGTAAATATTTCAAATTATCTAACCGCATTAACTTTCTTTGTAGGGACATAATTGAGCCAGCATGACCCTGTTTTTCTTGACAAAAGAGTTTGATATCTTCATTAGTCATGTTTAATAACTGCATGATCCAAGACTTGCCATATTCCGCTTCTAAAATGTTGGCATTATCTAAACTTGCTTCAGAAATACCCAATTCATGACCCACTAAGCGAATATCTTCGATATCAATTTGATCGTAACTTAAATACAATTCTTGGGCATCACTTACCCCTCTTCTTTTAGTAGATTCAGGATCTAATGTATAAATTTCTACCTGTCCTGGAAACAGTTGACGTAACCCTTTAACTGTGGAAACTTCTTTCCCTTCTTTCATCGCTTCCCAGCCATATTCTGAGTGCATATCAAACATTAAATTAACCGCAGCTTGCTTACGAATAATCCCAGAAATTAACAAACGAGTTAAAAAAGATTTACCGGTCCCTGACTTACCAAAAACCCCATTACTGCGTTCAACAAAGCGATCTAAATCAATACAAATGGGTACATCCATATCTAACGGTTTCCCAATAGCAAAATTGCGCCGTGTGGGGTCATCTTCCCAACCAAAAACCATCCGAAAATCTCTTTCTGATGCTTCATAAACCTGACTAAAATGGGTGGGAATGGTTTTGACCGGAAGCAGTTCGATCTCTGCATTGGTTTGCGCTTGAAACGATCCTAAAGAGGTATCGTCCGACTGAGAAGCGTTATTATCTTCTTCTTCTGTGGGGATCAACATTAACATGGGTGCAAGTTCCACATTGCCGTAGGTTGCACTTCCTGCTAAAACATCCCGCATAAACGTATCTTGAAAACTAGGAGGGTTAGCTAAAATACGGGGGTTCGCAGTTCCCAAAGAAACATCCGTCAGCAAACAGAAAAACCGCGATCGCACCCCTTGTACCACCAAAAATTTTCCCACTCGCATCTGTTCGACAGAAACATCGGAATGTAAACGAACTTCTAACCCTTGTGAAAGGGAACCTTGGACAACGGCGCCGAGGGGATAATCTGTCATCTTCAACAGGGATTTATACACTACAGATGGGGTTTAACTGACAAGTACAACCCTATGGGTATTGTATCGCAGAGAACAGGGTTATTACTTAGGATTAATCCCCGAAGAGGTTGGTACTTTTTCGAGTTCTTTGTTGATTGTTTTGGTGTTTAAGCTAAACTTGTCTTGCTGACTGCTGAGAAAGCCTAAGATAACCGTTCCCAATAGAAAGGTTACCATAAGACTAAAAAAGGTGGCATTAGCAGAAATTCCTAGCAGAATTAAGCTAAAATTGACGAAAATCTTTTGAACTGGGTGGATTTTTTGCTTATTATTCATTGATTTTAAAAATGTATGTAAAATTTATCCGATTATATACGCACTTAAGTATTTTTGGGGATAAACTCAGGATTTTCTCGTGGTCACATAAATGGCGATCGCTCTTTTTGTGTCATCCTCAGTAATTTTTCGAGGGAGTCCCATTGTTCCTTATTAATATGGTCTGTAATTTCATCTAGTTGTTGACGATAACCTTCTAAAGCGTGCAGTAAGGCGGTTTTATTGTATTGGGCCATCATCACCCCTAATTCGGGATTTCCTCCCCCAACACGACTGGTATCTCTAAATCCAGAACTGGCGAATTGTTGGGCTAAGTTTAAAATAGTTTTGTCTTTTTCTCCTAGACAAGCAGCGATTAAACTAACACTAATCATTACGGGTAAATGGGAAATCCAAGCCACTGCTTGATCGTGGATTTCGGGGGAACAAGTATAAACGTTTGAACCCAAAGATTTAGCTAAGTCTTCTAAGATTATGATGCTATTTTTGGGTGTTGCTTCGGTGGGAGTAATAACATAAGGAGCATTTTTAAATAAGTTTTTTTGTGCTGCTTCTATTCCTTGTTCTGCGGTTCCAGCCATAGGATGACCCCCTACAAAATTATTCCATAAACGCTTACACTCTTCTATAATAGGGGTTTTAACCGATCCCACATCAGTAATAATCACTTCGGGTTTTAAATAAGAAGTTAACTGTTGTACGGTTTGCGAAATTAATCCGATGGGAGTACAAATAAAAACAATATCTACCGTTGCTAGAGAATTAATGTTAATACTTGCATAATCAGCTACTCCTCTTTCTACTGCTCTTTGACAGGTGCTTTCTTTACGAGAAACTCCATAAATAGTATGTCCACAATTTCTTAAGTCAAGTCCCAAGGAACCGCCAATTAATCCTAAACCAATAATTCCAATTTTCATGGTTAATATTTTCTCTGATGATAATCTTGACAATTAATCGCTGATTCCGTATTAGCTTGAAATGGATTAACGGGACATTTTAAACGATAATCATTGGTGAAGTATTGACAGTCACTACAAGGAATCTGGTGCATTGTTTTCGCTCTTTTTACAATATCTAATATTAGGCTAATCGCACTACTCGCTAACATTAAAATAAAGACCCAAGCTATTATTAAACACAGGGGAACAATTAGGGGCTGTATGATCGAGATAAAACGTAGGATTAAGAGTAACACTTGGTTATTTAATTCTCTTGATGGTTTCTAAATTCTTCTTTGCTCAATCTTAACATTTGGCTTCAGACCTTAAACTTAAGAAAATCTTGAGAATGAGAAATTAATGATTAACTGGTAAGGATAAGATATACTTTTAAAATTTATTTTTGCTTACCTTACCAGTGTCAATTAATTCAAGTTTTGGCTATCCTTTTTTTCTTGTAACTTAGATGAGTTATAACCTGGAGAAAGTTCGGTTACTAACTGATTAGAAATATGGGTTAGTTTTGTAAACTCTTTTTCATATTGTGTCATGCTTGTTGATTTTATTTTCATAATTAAAGGGTGAATAATTCTAACCAAATTTATCCAAGAAAGTTGCTGATTACTGGCAATAATTCCTTGTTTTTGAAATAAATCTTCTAATTTATTTAAGGAAATTTTTGCTACTTGATACTCAGCTTGCTGCTCTGAAATAAGGGGAACTGATCGTCTTAATGGCTCTCTTTCAACTGCGGCGAAAGAGCGACGAACAGCTAAGGTAATTTGTGATTTATATTTTTGATTTGCTGTTCGTTTTTGATGCTCTTTTCCCAGGCAACTAGAGGCATAAAGGGGAGGAAGACGATTAAGGGCATAAGTTGCAACCTCTACTTTATTAATGTAACCTCTCTTTTTTTTAGGATAAAGTTGCAGTTGTTTTTCAATTTCTTCTAGAACTAATAATTCCATAATATTAATATGGATTTTAGCTCCATTTTCTACAGAATAGGTCATAATTCAATCCTCAAAATAAAAGTCAAGAAGATACTAGGTCGCTAGTAACTTATCGAAAAAATAAGTCAAACTAGCAGTAACAATTAGCATCGTTACAATACACGAAAAAATAGGCTTGTTGCTTCTTAACTTGTTTTATATTTCCCATGATTATACGTAAATTCTGTTAAGTTGTCTAATATTTTTTTTAAGAAATTTTGCTTTATCAAATCTTGATGAAATCGGGAATAAACTTAACATGATCTTTAACAAATATACGAGTTTTTACCTAATAATTAATCACCCTGACGATATAATTCTTGACAACCTGGTAGAAACACCGAAAAAATGCGATAATGACTATCTATTCATTGCGAGGAAACCCTGAATGCGACTGTCTCAGATGCTTTTTGTCACCCTACGGGAAGATCCCGCCGAAGCAGAAATACCCAGTCATAAACTGCTGGTACGCGCGGGTTATATTCGTCGAATTGGTAGCGGTATTTATGCCTATTTACCTTTGATGTGGCGTGTATTACAAAAAGTTTCGCAAATAGTACGGGAAGAGATGAATGCCGCCGGGGCCCAGGAATGTCTTTTACCCCAGTTGCAACCATCGGAGTTGTGGAAAGAGTCGGGACGATGGGAAACCTATACCAAAGCAGAAGGAATTATGTTTTCCTTGATGGATAGACAGGAAAGGGAATTGGGTTTAGGGCCAACCCACGAAGAAGTCATTACAACCGTGGCTAAAGATATGATTCGTTCGTATCGACAATTACCGGTTAATTTATATCAAATTCAAACAAAATTTAGGGATGAAATTCGCCCAAGA
The DNA here is from genome assembly GCA_030066295.1 of Crocosphaera sp. Taxonomy (GTDB): domain Bacteria; phylum Cyanobacteriota; class Cyanobacteriia; order Cyanobacteriales; family Microcystaceae; genus Crocosphaera. Next base: position 3,439 of record JASJBX010000193.1, on the reverse strand, counting down.
TTTGGGTTAATGCGGGGAAGAGAATTTATCATGAAAGATGCTTACTCTTTCAACGAAGATGAAGCAAGCTTACAAAAAAGTTACGAAGCAATGGATCAAGCGTACCGTAATATTATCAGTCGTTGCGGGTTAGCATTTAGGGCGGTAGAAGCTGATTCTGGGGCGATTGGTGGGTCAGCCTCTCAAGAATTTATGATTCTAGCAGAAGCAGGAGAAGATGAGGTTTTATACACAGAAGATGGTAACTATGCAGCTAATGTAGAAAAGGCGGTTTCCCTGCCTGCTGATGTAGAAAAATCCCCTTTTACCAGCTACGAAAAAAAAGAAACCCCCGATTGCAACACCATCGAAAAATTGTGTCAATTTTTGCAATGTTCCCCCACTAATATCGTTAAAAATGTCCTTTACGAAGCGGTTTATGATAACGGAAAAACGGTCTTAGTTTTAGTTAGTATTCGAGGAGATCAAGAAGTTAACGACGTAAAATTAAATAACGAATTAGTAAAACTCGCCCCACAATATCAAGCAAATACGTTATTATCTTTAACCGTTCCTGATGAAAATGCCCAGAAAAAATGGACAACTGACCCCTTACCTGTGGGTTATATTTCTCCTAGTTTAAAAGATGATTATATTGCTGCTGGAGAATACATAGAAGGAAAGTTTTTAAGAATCGTTGATCAAACCGCCGTTGACTTAGAAAACTTTGTCACAGGAGCCGATGAAACCAATTATCATGTAACAGGAGGAAACTGGAAAAAAGACTTTCCTTTACCTTCCTTATTGTGTGATCTCAGAACAGCCATGGTAGGCGATCGCGCGGTTCATGATCCCAGTCAAACTTTAGCTAGTGCGAGAGGTATTGAAGTCGGCCATATATTCCAATTAGGCACTAAATATTCCCAGGCCATGGGGGCAACTTTTACCGATGAAAATGGGGAAGAAAAGCCGATTGTCATGGGATGTTATGGGGTAGGGGTGTCCCGTTTGGCGCAAGCTGCAGTGGAACAATCCTATGATAAAGATGGCATTATTTGGCCCGTGGCGATCGCCCCTTATCATGTAATTATTATTGTGCCAAATATTAACGATCAAAATCAAATGGAGATCGCCCAAAATCTCTATAACGAATTGAATAAAAGGGGCGTAGAAACCATGCTAGACGATCGCGATGAACGGGCAGGGGTTAAGTTTAAAGATGCTGATTTAATCGGCATTCCTTACCGTGTAGTAACCGGGCGATCGCTTAAATCTGGTAAGGTTGAAGTCGTCACCAGAAAAAGCAAAGAATCCCAAGAAATTGCTGTGACTGAAGTGGTACAAACCCTCAACCACTGGGTTAAACAAAATTAGCTTAAAGACACCTTAACCTAAATGAAACTAAAAACTTTCTAAGAATTCAGGAAATTCTCATTTACCCTCTTTAGACTTGGTTAGCAAAATCACGTTATCCAAATTGGTTGGTATTCGTATGAATTGTTTCTTGAAGCACAAAACTCTTGTTACAACCCTATTCACCCTTACCTCTCTCGCAACCACTGCATCCGTCACCCAGGCCCATAGTTTTGTTAGAGTGAAGGTTGAAAATCTGAGTCCTACGGGTGGGGTATCTCTTACCCCCGTTTGGGTTGGTTTTCATGACGGTAGTTTTGATAGTTATAACCCTGGTGCGTCTGCTCAACTTGGCTTAGAATTGTTAGCAGAGGATGGTAATACCGAACAGATTACTGAAGATTTCAATAACAATCTCACCTATATTAATAGCAATAACGAAAGCGAAACCGTACCCTCAACCCAAGTGGGACAACGGGTAGACGGAACCCTGGGAGGAGGTCCCATTACACCAGGGAATAAAGCTTCAGGAATGTTTGAGATCATCGATGAGGATAATACGAATCGCTATTTTTCTTATGCTTCGATGATTTTGCCTAGTAATGATTACTATATTGCTAATGGTGACCCTTTCATTTGGGATTTACTCCCCTTGTTTTCTAGAGAGGTTTCCTCCATCTCCTTCAATGTGGGACTCTCTGAACGTGTGAATGATGGGGGAAGCGAAATCAACGATTTCACCACCTCAGCAGGAAACCCCTTATATCCAGGACTCCCTCCAGGACAAACAGGGCCCCAACAGGGAGAAGATGAAAATGGGGTGAACGAAAACGTTGCTGACCCCTATGCTAATTTTCTCAATCGACCGGCTGATTTTGACACCGACTTTGCTGCTCTCGATTTTAACGATGAAACCCTTTATCCTAATGGAATCGCCCGTATAACTATTACTAGGGTATCGGTTCCTGAATCTTCCACCACGATTGGTTTAATGGGTATTGGTGGATTATTTTTATTAGGTGCAAGTTTGCGTCGTCGTCACTCTAATTAACTTTTTTGAACCTATTTTCTTAGGGGTTAGCAGTTGTTAACCCCTGCTTAATTTATGGCTCATTTTTAGGCAAAGAAGGACGAAAACATAAATAAGCTAAAGTCCCCAACAAAGGAATTACACTAATTATCCAAAATACACTATCATTTTTAATATTTCGTCGTAACATATCATCCCTAATAATAAAGGGAAAAATTAAACAGAGAGACAATAAATCTAAACTCATCACATTAATAAAGCGTCGGGTTTGCCATTCATAAATAAAGTCTGAAAAGTTACCCGAAATAACACCCCAACCCATAAAAATTAAAAGGGTTACAGTGAGAAAAATATGAAGTAACCGAGAGTCACTGAGTTTAATTAAGAGATTTTTTTTACCACTAAATTTAGGATTAGGTTCCCGTAAAATGAAATAAGGAAGAATAGCAAAGGTTCCCACGGCTAAAGATGCGATCGCAAATGGCCAGGCCACTATTTTTTGTTCTCTCCCATCGATAAATAAAAGATTAGCATAAATAACCGTAATTAGACCAATACTGTTAAATACTGTAATAATTAAAGGGTTAATATTGTCCCAGTTTACTGTTGAGAGATTGGTTATTAATTCGATGGTATCTGGTTGACCTGGAGGGGCTAATAAAAACCCATAAACTAGAAATCCTATCCATAGTAAACTTAGAAAAATTTTAGTAATCATTTTAACTTTTTAGTGCTTAATTTTAACTTATTTTCTATCGTTATGATGATTCAAAAGTTACGGTTTTAAGTTGCCTCCTCGAATAAACCAACCAATGACACCGCTAATAGTAGCAGTAATAGTAATGATGAGAATTTGTCTCCAGTTCTTTAATTAAATATTAGTGTTACAGTAGGGTGGACTTCCGTGAGAGTCAGCCGAACGGTTAGACGGCTAGAATCTAGGTTACAACAAGAATAGAATAATCCGTCGTAACCCACCATAGAACCCTTATCTTAAATGTCGGATTGAAGACCCTCGGTTTTACCGAAGGGAGGAAAATCCGACCAAGATATAAACCTATTTTAGCTAGGTTAAAT
>JASJBX010000192.1 GCA_030066295.1 Crocosphaera sp. | reverse complement strand
ATGCTTCTCCATAAGTATAGGTGACAAGACAACTGGGTTCAAAATAGACTTTTTCTCCTTTTTCCCTCACCAACATACAAAAATCTAAATGCTCTTTTGTATTCATAAATGCTTCATCGAGTAACCCGACTTGTTCAAAAATATTGCGACGCACTAAGACACAATGAAACTCAGCTAATTCAGTTTCGGTTCGTTTTAATTTAGGCAGAACATTGTTAACTTTTTGTCCTTGCATATACATCTTTTCTCGGATGCGTCTTCTACCTTTATTATCCACCCAAATATGAGATTCCCCTCCAGCAAAATGGACGGTTTCGTGTAAAGGTTTTTCTTGACACATCAAGGGACCAACAATAGCAGCGTTGGTTTCTTCAGCACATTTTACTAAATTTTTGAGCCAACCTTTCGTAACAATAACATCATTATCGAAGAAGACAATATATTTAGTATCTACTGCTTCAATGCCTAAATTTCTCGCTTTATTGGGCGTAAGATAACAGTTAGTTCTAATAATTTCAAAGTTTTTTACCTTGGATTTTTCTTCTAAATATTGTTTAATTTTATTGGGCGATTTTCCATCAACATACAGTAATTTAAAAGGAATTTCCGTATATTGATAAATGCTTTCTAAAGATTCTTGTGTACAGCTAAACCGTTCTCTCGGGACGACAATAATGGTTACTAATGGTTGACTATTCATGGTATTTAAACTCCTTTAAGAAAGTAAAGTAATAGATTTTAAGGTTGTGTCGAAACTTGTTTTTTGAGGTTGGATAAGTTGTTGATAAACTTCTACCAGTTTATCATTTAAAACATCTAAATCGTAACATTTTTCTACATACTTACGTCCTGCTTGACCCATTTTTTCCCAAACTTCAGGATGACTGATTAAATAATTTAACTTATCAGCTAAACTATCTACATCTCTTTCTGGTACGAGGAAACCAGACACCCCATCGTCTACTAATTCAGGAATGCCACCATGATAGGTACTAATAACAGGTAAACCCATCGCCATTGCTTCTTTTAAAACATTAATGGGTGCATCTTGATTTCCATCTTTTGCGGTTACACTAGGGGCAATAAATATATGAGATTTATCTAAGATTTCTTTAATTTCTGTTTCATTTTTCCAGCCAACCAATTTAATAATATCCTCCATTCCTAACTCTTTAATTAACTGTTGAAAGTTAGGTCTTAATTCCCCGTCTCCTATAATATTGTATTCTAGATTAGGGGTTATTTTAGATTGCTTTGCCACAGCACGAATACTGTATTTAATACCTTTTTTTTCTACTAAACGTCCTGTGGTTGCAATACAAACTTTTTCACCTTTTTTTAGATAACGAGGTTGAAAAGTAAATTGTTTACAATCTAATCCCGAAAAATGAACTTTAATCAGGCTTTCGGGACAACCAAAAGCAATAGCTTTCTGTCTAAAAAAATCACAATTTGCTAAAAAGAAATCACCTTGACTGAATAATTGATCATAGATATCTTTGCCTTTCATTTCAACAAATGTACTAATATCAAATCCCCTAAAAATAGTGATTAATTTTGCATTGGGTGAATTTATTTTTTTAAAAGCCATTCCCCGAAAACTTAAGTGACCAAATTGACAGTGAATAAGATCATAATCTTTATTGAAATTGGGAATTAAGCTGTATAATAACCATAAAAACAAGGATTCTTTTCCATACTTAAAAATATTTAAAGATTGTAATATTTTGATGGGATCTTGAATACCTAACTTAGCAATTAGATACAATCCTTTGATAATTCTTGTTAAAATTGAGTTAGGTATTTGATCAAAATAATAAGTTCTTTCCAGTAAATTATAGTCATTAACAGAAGGATGAACATGATTAGTATTGCCTTTTATTTCAGCATAAATATCTACTTCATGACCCCGATCAATAAGTCCTGTAATTTGATTTAAAATAAAAGTTTCTGATAATATGGGAAATTCCCCAACAATAAAAGCAATTTTCATAATTCTATTTTCTGCATTTCATTCTCTTAATGCAGTTCCCCCAAATTGTAACCTTAACTTTTCCCAAGCAGATAGATAACGAACCGTCCAAAAAATGAGAGAAACGATTATTTTTTCTTTTATTTTTGATAAGCGATTGTCTGAAAAAACCTGTCTAGTAAAATTAACTGGTGGAGCTAAATCCTGTACTAAACCAAGAAAAAATTGCTGATAAAATTTCTTCTGAGATTGAGCATTTTTTTTCATTAAATCATAGTGACCTCCTGTATAGCGTCTTGTTCTCTTGTACAAGTCTTTAAAAGAAGAACGAGCAGGATGATAAATTTTAACATTATCAGCATAAATGAGTTGATAACCTCGACTATAAACTCGATTCCCCCAATCACAATCTCCCCCTGATTTGAGAGTTGTATTGAATAAACCTACTTCTTTAAATAGCCTTTTCCAAGTAAAAACATTAGCTGTAGCACCATAGTGATTTTCTTCAACAAATTGTTGCTGAGGAAGTGCCATTAGTTTTTCATAAACTTCTACAGGGGTTAACTCATTTTCTTGACGATAGAAAATCTCAATTTTTCCCCCAACTAAGCCACAATCAGGATGTGACAATAAAGCGTTTATTCCATTCTCTAACCAGTTGTAAGTAGGAATACAATCAGCATCAGTAAAAGCAATAATGTCTCCTTTGGCGATGGATAAACCTTTATTTCTAGCAGCATAAGATCCTGGTTTTGTTTCATAGGTATAATAAGCCTGAGAAAATTGATTAACAATGCCTTTTATATTGTGTTCTTCATCAGAAGCGTTATCAATAACAATCACCTCATAATTATCACTAGGATAAGATTGTTGTTCTAACGCCTCTAAACATTTTTTTAATCTGATGGCATCGTTATAAACAGGAATAATGACAGAAACGAAAGGAGAATTAATCATGATAATTCACTGAAAACCGGATGACTTTGAGGAAGGGAATTTCTTTGTTTAATCCATTGCGCTAAATAAACCAAAAAGACTAATAAGACTATCCAGCTACTGGTTTGTGCAATGTGGAATAAATTAAACCAAGGAAACGGTTTACCTAAAAATCTTGCAGGTAATAAAGCAACTAAGATTGACATACTTAACACAGCTATGGACAATTTAGTTAGCCAAGGCGGACTATTATAGGATTTAAGAAAGCGAAAGATAGCAAAAAGAGGAAAAATGACCAATAGATCGTCATAAACTAAATGATAGGTACAAAGACGAGTGACGAGGGCTGCGACACCCAGTAAAATCCAAGTATCCACGAAACGGTATCTATAAACCCAGTAAGTAAATAACCCTAAACTGATCAGAGTTGCCAACAGATTCCATTGACTTAAACCCAAGGCCCCTAGCCAGTTATGTAAGTTACCATAGCCAAGTTTCCCTTTGTTGCTACCACCACCATCTGCACCACCACCAGAGGAACTCCAAACAGCCCCTTCCATTCCTCGGTTTAACCAGTCTAAATGGAGTGAGATGAGATTACCATCTTGAAATAAAGTGGCCAACCAGGCGATCGCTAGATAACCCAAACTCACCATCACAATAGGTCGCCAACTTTTGGCTGAAAATAAGATGATCGGTAAAAACGGAACCGCTAAGGTGGGTTTAACCAGAGCAAAAATGATCAACACACTACCCACAAGTTCATCAGCAAAAGTGGCTTTTTCTCTACAAATGAAAGTGATCCCCAACAGTAGGGCAGCTAAGACGTGAATGGTAAGTTGTCCGTTACCGATGACCACTCCGGTTGAATAGGTAGCCAAAAGAAACAGCGCAATAAAAGCCCCTTCTACAAAGTTTATGTTTTTCACCCCTCGAACCAAACCATAAACCATCAAACCTAAACAAAAAACTGTTGATATCCCCCACAAGGAACGGACAAAGGCAAAAGAGGGATGATGGAGAAAGGGCCACAACTCAATATAACTGGCGGGGGGATAAACCGCCGTTGAGATGTCTCCGTAAACCGGTTGCCCAGAAAACCAAGCTTGAATTTCTTCGTAACGCTGCTTGAGATCGATGGCACTATGATCGCCATACTGATCTGACAGTAAACGAGTCATCTCATAGGGTAACCGAGTACGGATAAACATGACCATTAGGCCAAGAAAGAAACAGAGGGTATTCTGATAAACTAGCCTAGTTTGCCTACTTTTTTGGGGGGGTGGAGATAGTTCGCTTTTCATTGATCTTGAGAACCGAGAGAATAATTACCAATTCACATTAAGCAGCAACTTGTGATGCAACAGTTTTTTGAGCAGATGAAATGCGAACTTTCTTCTTATCATCGGTAACAAAATCTTCATGATAAGACCGTTCTGTATTTACTTGCCATAAATCATGATTAGCACCCATAATATTCTCTGCTGCTAATAATGCAGATAACATAGAATGATCTTGGTTATTGTAACGGTGCATTCCATTACGGCCAACGGTTTGTAAGTTCTCAAAGGTACTGACATAATCTTCTAATACCTTTAAATGTTCTTTATATTCGCCATCGTAAACAGGATAAGCTTTCTTCTGACGAATAACTGTCCCATCTTCTACTTTAGCGATGTCATCTACTAACCCTAAGTTAACAATTTCTTCACTCGCTAATCTGATTAAATCTTCGTTGTCCATGTCCCATAAATCATCCCCCTCGCTACAGAAATATTCCATTCCTAAGCAGGTTTTATTGGCATCAGGAACCATAGCAGGACTCCAGTTTTTGAAGTTTTGAATCCGTCCTACTTTGAACTCTGGACTATGAATATAAATCCAATTATCAGGGAATAAGTCTTTTTCATTGACCACAATAGGAACAATGAGAAAATCCCGATATTTTAAACTACGGGCAGCCTTAAGTACGTTTTCGGGGGGTAAGGGGTCTAAACGGTGCATCAATGCAGTTACAGGCATGGTGTTGATGAACTGATCCCCTTCAATGGTAAAGGTTTTATCCCCTCTTTTAGCGATAATACGGATAATACGCTTCCCTTCTCGTTCTACTCTGACGACTTCGGTGTTTAAATGAACCGGGTTTCCTTGAGCTTCTAATTTCTCTTGAAACCTTTCCCACATCATCCCTGGCCCTAACAGGGGATAGTCAAATTCTTTAATCAGGGTTTTGGTGTCATTACTGCCAAATAAGGCGTTGACTACTGCTTTTTTGAGGGATAATCCTTTAATTCTCTGTGCTGCCCAGTCTGCGCGAATTTGGGTGCAAGGAATTCCCCAAACTTTTTCGGTATAACTTTTAAAGAAAGTTTGATACAATCGTTCGCCAAAACGGTTAGTCACCCATTGTTCAAAGTTTTCTTCTACGGGTAAAGGCTTAACTTTAACTTTAAAGTAGCTATAGAGAATAGAGAGACTGTGTAAAATTCCTAAGTTACTAACTGCGTTCAGGGGTTCTAAGGGATAACTAAAAAACTTCCCTTTGTAGTAGATGCGGGATAAACGGGGAACCTTAATAAACTCATCCCCTAACACTTCTTGCCAAAGATGGTTGACTTGGGGAACTTTGGTGAAAAAGCGGTGTCCTCCAATATCAAAACGATAGTCTTTGTAGGTTTCGGTGCGAGAAATGCCCCCCACGCGATCGCCTTTTTCTAAGGTAACCGAATGAACTCCATGTTTAGCCAGTTGATAAGCGGCAGTTAACCCGGCCGGTCCCCCACCGATGACGACGGTTAAGGGAAAGTTCTCATGGTGATGGTTGCGATTTTGATTAATGGTAGTTGCTTGCATGATTTGTTTTGTTTGTAAACTTTGTCGAGTTAAAAAGCTGATGTTATGATTGGTGAGATAAAGTCGGTGTCTTTTTGCTGAGTCGATACTTGGCTGTGCCGATGGCGAAGGCTAACCCACTGTAGAAGTAGTACAACCAGTGCCAAGGTAAAGCCCGTAAAGTGAAAAAGAGTCCTCTTTGTTGGATGAAAAACTGATATACTGGCCAGTTGAGTATTATTAGTCCTGGGATGAGTAAGGCTGATGCCAACAGCACTTGAGGAAACCAAATACTGACAACAACACTCATGAGTAGAAGATAGAGAAAAATGACGCTGAGGCGACTCGACCATTGCAGGTTTAAGTCGTTGACAAAATTGCGATCGCGGTTAATTAATTCTGTCCAGGGTAAAGCGCGATAGAAAAAATCAGCTTTAATTAAAGAGTAAGGAGTCCATCTTTTCAGGTGTTTGACGTAAATGTTTTTACATAAACGAATACGATACCCTTTAGCTTTAAGACGATAGCCCAACTCAATATCCTCGATACAAGCACGACGGTAACTTTCGTCAAATCCCCCCATTTTCCGAAAAATATCCCGTTGAATAGCCCCACAAGCTCCCCAGAATGTTGACGCTTCTTCTGAGCCGATTTGATGGTTATAATGATGAAATAAATTCCGATATTGAGAGAGGAAATGAGGATCTCCAGGTTGATCGTCATAAGAACCAATTAAAGCAGCCAGTTGTCGATCCCTTTGAAAAACAGTGGCAACCTTTCCGATGGTTTCAGGATGAATGATAACATCAGCATCCACAAAAAAGAGAATCTCTCCGGTGGCAACTTCCGCTCCTCTGTTTCTGGCGGTTGCTGGCCCCTGATTTGTCTCCAACTGTAATACTAACGCACCAAACCTTTTAGCTACCTGATACGACTGTGGATCATCTCCATCTACCACAACAACAATTTGAGTCGGAGGGACTAAACTGTTATTTAAGCTGTTCAGACAGTCATTGAATGCTTTGCCCCCTTTATAGACGGGAATAATCACAGAAATGGCTGGCAGCGGTAAGTTCTCATCAACCATGGATTAACTGTTCGCCTCCGAATTGGGTTTCTTGACTAAAATTGTAGAGGCTTTTTTGTTGAGCAATGTTATCGCTAATGTATAACTTTGTGTATAACTTTTTGTATAACTTTGTGTATAGCTCAAACAGCGATCTGTTTTTTGAGAGTGTTTGGAAGATCAACAATGTAGGGCGACCTATCATAATATGATGATAAAAAGATTATTGTTTCTGCATTTCAGGTTTCTATGCTATCTTTTCTAATTACTTGGCTAATTCTCTTACCTATTTGCACATTGATTGGATTATGGGTGCTTAATGTCTGTAATGTTGAAGCATTTTCCTGTCCAGGTGATCGCTTTATTATTTCAGTTTGGCTAGGAATTGTAGTTCTTTGTTTATCTTGTATTACTGTTGCTTTAATATTACCTTTATCACCTCCCATCGGTTTACTGATAGGAGTGATCTGGATATTTTTAGTTTACTTTTCACGTAATTCTAGACAAGATTTTTATCATTTATGCCAACAAGTTTCCCTGACGACTGTTATTAAAGGGTTCCTGCTTACTTTAGGGGTTGCTATTTTTACAACCCAACAAATTATTTGGTTTGATACTGGATTATACCATTTAGGTTCTATTCATTGGATCGCAAAATTTGGGGCGGTTCCTGGAGTGGCACTGATTCACTCTAAGTTTGGCTTTACTTCTTCTTGGTTCGCTTTTTCCGCACCTCTGATCTGGGACTGGAGTGAAGGAAAAATAGGGGCAATCAGTAATGGTTTCTTAATGCTAATATCTTTTTTGCACCTTCTTCTTATTTTTCAGAAGTTTCAAACTAAAATAGCTAATTTATCCGACAAATTTATCGCTATTTTTTTAACATTAATTATGATCACTTACATAGCTGATAATGTCAATGGTAATAGTCTAATATCTTTCTCCCCAGATATTCCAGTTGCTTTATTGGTTGGTATTGTTTCTTGGGTGATATTAATAATTGATCAAGAGCAATCCCAATCTATAACAAACTTGAAACAATCATATTTTAATAGTTCATTTGTAGCATTACTCTTGGCTATTGGAGCCATGAGCATTAAAGTGACAGCCCTTCCTGCCTTGGGAATTGTTAGTTTATTTTATCTATGCAAACAGAAATTATCTTTTCAGAGAATCTTAATTACTCTTAGTTTGATTGTTATTCTATTACTTCCCAATTTTGCATTTTCTCTAACAACTTCTGGATGTCCATTATATCCTTCAACAACGATGTGTATGAATTTACCTTGGACAGTTAATCAAGATATTATTGACAGCGAAAAAGATAAAATTGTCGGACTAAAAAATTTTAAGATCAACTATAACACTATTAAAAAACTTACAAGAAATAGATGGAGATGGTTTCAATCTTCTAGAAAAATTCAATTAACTACTGGTTTATATATATCAAGTTTGCTATTAATTATTATTATGATTTTCAGGGTAAAGAACAAAGAAAAATTGTCTAGTACCACTCAAAATTGGGTTTTTTTATTAGGTTTCTTGGGAGGAAGTTTTATCATGATCTCGATCCCTCTAATTCGATTTGGAATTGGTTATTTTTTAGTCTCTTTTAGCTTATTTTTTGCTAATTTATTAGCGTATCGTTATTTAGATTTACTAAGAAAATTTTTCAGCTATAATGGAATTATATTACATAAAGCTTTTCCCATTCTAATCATATTTTTATTCCTAAGCATAGGGCAAAATAACTTAGGAAAACGTCTTTTTTATCCCGAAAAATTACCAGAAAATAGGCTGATTCAAGCTCGAAAAAATGATATAAACTATACTTACCCTGCTGATTTTAAAGTTCAATGTTGGGGGGCTAAATTGCCTTGTGCTGCATTAAAAATTAAACAGGATATTCAGTTATATAATCAAAAAAAAGGAATTGCAGCAGGTTTCAAATGGTAGTGTTGCCAAAATCAGCTGTATTCTAATTATCGGATGAACTACCCCAACTTTTGAGAAGTTGGGGTTTCCAAATGCCCCAAACTTTTCTGATTTTGTTGAGATTTTTGT
>JASJBX010000191.1 GCA_030066295.1 Crocosphaera sp. | reverse complement strand
AAACGGATATAATGACCTCGGATTTTGTAACTATGACTACAGAGTGTAGTCGCAACAGGAGGTAAAAGGGTTGGCAAGAAAGCGCAAACGTAAAAGTCGTCGTCGCCAAGAAGGCCGAAAGATTCTCGAGCTTGTACCCCAGTATAGTATTGAGAGCGGCGAGGACAAACCAGTTACTGCCGCTAGGAAGTATATCCATGACATCGGGATACAACCGCCGGCCTTACTTATTGTAAGACGAAACGAACACACCACAGATAGATATTTTTGGGCTGAGAAAGGTTTGTTTGGCGCGCAGTACGTCGAAGAAAACCATTTTCTCTTTCCCAGCCTTAAAGAATACCAGCCACAGGTGCCAAAAGCACAGCCAAAGACCCCTGCTGTTACTGGTTAACGGCGACTAAACAACCAAGGAAACAAGCAAGTCCCCTACCGCAATTTAGGGGGCTTTTTATTCGCTTGATCATTATATCTTAATTAGCTGATTTTAGGGGAAAATTTTGTCTTAATTGGATCACTTCGTCTCGATGAGCGGTTAAAGTTAAGAGACTACCCTCTTCTGAGCCTTCTGTTGTCAGACTTTCGAGTGATAAAGATACCGTTTCCATTCTGCCAGCTTTTTGCCAATAAAAAATTCCAGCTAGGGGAGACAGGAGTTCCAAGGCAAAGAATAAAGGAGTTAAAGGGGGATAAACAAAGGATAACACTAAGACTAAGCAAAGCATTCCTGACGCTGCTAAAATCGTCAAGAAAATAGCTAAAAACCAACTAGGACGAACTAACCCTTCAAAAGTAATGCTATCTTGTTCCCCATTCGACTCTGTTACATCATAAGACCGTTGGGTAAAATAAGTCTTAAGTTGTTGCAATAGAGAGGTTTTAGGAACCTCTGAGATCAGTTGAACCTGTTCGGTGCGGTCCTTAACCGAAGCGCGAATAAAGAAAAATAACCCCACCATCAACAGAAGGGTTAGAAAAAAAGTAGAAATTAAAATAGGAGTATTCACAATCTTAAAAATATAATCCTTCAAATGTTAAGTAACATTAAGTGATTTTATCATTATTGTGACTGACTTTTAATGCTGAAGCGGTTAAAGAATTTTTTCTAACCCATACACCAAACTTTTTAACTCAGTTACTTTACGAATAGAGAGTAACACCCCTGCCATATAACAAGAGCGATCGCTGGTATCATGACGTAAGGTATAAATCTGTCCCTGTGCGCCAAAAATGACCTCTTGGTGAGCAATTAATCCGGGTAACCGCACACTATGAACCCGAATATTATCAGCCACTACACCGCCTCTAGAACCGGCTATATTTTCTGTTTCTTGAACGGAAGGGGGGTTATAAGTTTTCCCTAAACCAGAGAGCATTTGCGCTGTTTTTATAGCGGTTCCACTGGGTGCGTCTGCTTTTTGATTGTGATGGAGTTCGATAATTTCTACGTGGTCAAAATACTGAGATGCTTGGATGGCCGCTTGTTGTAGTAATACCATCCCAATGGAAAAATTAGGAATGATTAAACATCCCGTACTTGCTTTATCCGCAAACTCCGCTAACTCTTGTAACTGCTTATCCGATAGTCCCGTGGTTCCCACGACTGGACGCACCCCGTAAGCGATCGCACTTCTAACGTTATCATATACCCCGTCAGGGTGGGTAAAATCCACCATGACCCCTTGTACCTGTTCTTGGGTGGCTACCACTAAAATGCTTTCTAAATCGTCCAATATAGGTACTTCCAAAGGACCACAACCGGCAACTTCTCCCACATCTTGGCCACGGTAGTTGGGGTTTTTATCCACCGCTCCCACTAACATCATATCCTCTGCTTGAGCAACGGCCTTAATCACTTCACGACCCATTTTACCGGCAGCACCATTGACAACGACGGGGATAGGGGTTTCAACTGTCATTTATTTGTTTAATCCTTAAATATAGCAAGATTTAGTTTTATTTTACCTAAAACGGTGAACTCAAGTTTAAGAAAATAATTAAGAATAAAAAGATCATTTCACTATCCATCACTAATGTTGTCAATCCGTATAAATGCGTAAATTGATGACTAATTTTAACAGTAATTTTAATCACGTTTACAGAGATGGAGTATCAAGAATTTACGAAAATTTAGCAATTGTCAAATTTTAACAATTCCTCAATAATGAAGAAAAGGCACAATGCTTGTCTTTTTTCAGTCTTGCTCATCTTAAGAATGCTTAATGCAATAAAACCATGATATCCAACTCAGATAATATTGCGACTCAAATAACCGAACTACTTCCTCTCAACCTACATCAAAGAAAGACGAAACGAGTGGAAATCAATAAGGGCCAATTCGTTAAATTAGTTTTGAATCAACAACAGGTTTATGCTCCCTGTGAAGCGATTATTGTTGATGACTCTTTTCATGGATGTGGTTTACTGGTTAAAAGCAATGAAAGGGTTAATAAAGGTCAAAAAGTGTTAATATTACTAGAGAATATTGAGCCAATTAAAGCTAAAGTTATGTGGATTCAACCCATAGATGATAATCGATTTAGAATGGGAGTACAATATTTAAGTTCTAAAAGCTTAAAAACCAAGTTATTTTTTCAGAAAGCAAATGCTAACGACAGTTAAATTCACGTTCAACCTTCACCCGATTAGGTGAAGACAAGAGGACGAGATTGATGAGACAGTTATAGAATAACTTAGTTATAAAATGCTATCATGACTGTTCTTGTTAGATTGATGATTGCTTCTGCCTTAGTTTTTATTATTGCTGATATTGTGCCTTTTCCTAACTATCCTTCAGGATACATCGCCAAAACTATTAATCAACACAAGCATCAGACCAAATAATTTAATCTGAAAAACTATCAAAATTAAAGACAATACAGCATCTCTCTAGCTATTTTTGATAACTGGTGTAATGATATTTTAAACAATTTAATAGGGACTTAGTATTATTAAGTCCCTGCTTTCGATTCTCTCATCTTCCTGCAACGATTTCCACCAATCTTGCTCCTAGTGTTGCCAACAGTGCATAAATAATCATCGCGGTAATGGTATTAATTTCCAGGACACTATTCCCCAGATTAATATCATTAAAAAGATTCATAAACGGTGCAACAAAAGGACTAGACCAGCCATAAATCACTTGAGAAAATAAACTTTCAGGATTCGCATTAGCAAACTTCAAGAAAAATCGTAAAACCAGTAACGTTTCTAATGCACTGACTAAGAAAAACATCCCTTTTAATAAGCGATTAACAATGAGATTACGACGCGCTTCTTCTAAACGTCGTTCTTCTTGTTGTAATCTTAATTCTTCTTCCTGTAGTTGAATTTCTTGCTGACGTTGTTCATAGTCATCACTAGGATGGATAGTGTGGTGTTCAGAGTGTTCATTCATGGTGTTTTCTCCAGAAATAAAGACAAAAATTTAACTAACAATTAAAAGCGATTTTTCGCCATTAAAACGACACAAGTCCGTCCACTCGCTGTATAGTTTTGGGTAGTGATTTCCACAGCAGCTTCTAATTCACAAAAGGTTTCATTGAGGGGTAAAGAGGTATCAAGAACACGATACCAACTCTCTTGATCTTCTAACCAAGGTAATTCAAATTCTAATGGTTCCCAATAAGCATTAAGCATCACATGAAGATATTCTTGTTTTTCAGGATGACGCAAACTAAAAGCTAAACAACGGGAATAATCTGACCAATCTGGTTCCCCTAATTTTACCCCATGCCAACTAATATGAGGATGGTTAGGATTATTATAAGCCACCTCTAAACGTTCCTCTTGACTAAATAATTCTAACCCTTGAATAAAGGAGATCAAACGTCGAACAAAACGCCATAAATCGTGTTCTTTTTCCACCCCGTCCCAATTAAACCAGCTTAATTCATTATCCTGGCAATAAACATTATTATTACCCCGTTGGGTACGTCGTATTTCGTCCCCCATTAACATCATGGGGGTTCCTTGGGATAAGAAAAGAATAGTGAAAAAGTTTTTAATTTGTTGTAGTCGTAAGGCGTTGATAGCCGGGTCATTGGTTTCTCCTTCTACCCCACAGTTCCAACTATCATTATGATTGTCTCCATCCCGATTATCTTCCCCATTGGCCTCGTTATGTTTTTCATCGTAAGAGACTAAATCATTGAGGGTAAACCCATCATGACAAGTAACAAAATTAATACTACGATTGATATCAATATCTGGGCGATGATAAATATCGGGACTGCCTAAAATACGACTGGCTAAACGGGGAACCATTCCACTATCCCCTTTGACAAAACGACGCACATCATCGCGAAACGGTCCATTCCACTCAGCAAACCAGTCTGCCAACTCCACAAACCGTCCCACATCGTACAATCCGGCCGCATCCCACGCTTCTGCAATCAGCTTTGTCCCTGCTAAAATGGGGTCAGATTCGATAATCCATAAAATATCTGGAGTTGTCCCTCTTAAATCTTCTAACGGGTTTCCGGAGGAATCTCTCGACAAAATGGAAGCGAGATCAAACCGAAATCCATCGATGTGCATTTCCGTGACCCAATAATGCAAACAGTCTAAAATAAAACGACCGACAATGGGATGATTTCCCCGAAAGGTATTCCCGCAACCAGCATAATTTTTGTATTGGGAATGGTCTTCTTCTAAGATGTAGTAGGTTGAGTTATCAATGCCTCGAAAATTGAGAGTGGGACCCCGTTCGTCTCCCTCTGCGGTATGATTGAAAACCACATCTAAAATCACTTCTATTCCGGCTTTATGTAACGCTTTGACCATGTCCCGAAACTCATTGACAGGGCCGAGGGGACTTTGGTCTGAACTATAGGGACGATGAGGGGCAAAAAAGCCGATGGTACTGTATCCCCAATAATTTTTCAGTCCGGGTCTAACATCTTCTACATCAAAATAATGAACCGGTAACAGTTCAACCGCAGTCACCCCTAAACTTTTTAAATAGGCAATTTTTTCCTTTTCCATCAACCCGGCAAAGGTCCCTCTTTTTTCAGGGGAAACCCCTGAACTGGGATGACGGGTAAACCCCCCCACGTGCATCTCATAAATGACACTTTGAGAATAGGGGGTGTTTAAACGGGGTATTTCGTTCCAGTCTCCTTCCCAATCATAGGTTTCGGTGTCTACTACTACACTACGCAGGGCTTGGGCGCAATTATCTCCTGGTTGTTTGGCCGCTTCTCGATTATAAAGGGAAGACCCGACAATAGCTTTGGCGTAGGGGTCCAGTAAGACTTTTTCTGGGTTGCAGCGATGGCCTTGACTGAGATCATAAGGCCCATGTACCCGATAGGCGTAAACTTGTCCGGCTTCGAGTCCCTCAATAAAAATATGCCAATAATAATGGGTTCGATTTAGTTTAGGATCTAAGGGGATAACATGGGACGGTTGGGGGTCGTTTTGTTCCTTAAATAATAATAATTCGATAAAGGTTGCTTGTTTTGAGAAAATACAAAAATTAACCCCATTTTTTCCATCTTTTTCTACGGTTGCACCGAGGGGATAACTTTCGCCTGGAAGGGTTTTGAGGGTCATGAGGTGTGGTTAGGAGTAGTTTAGCTAAGATTACTAGAACCCTAGCTCGAATTTCTTGGCCTATGCTTATTTTTTACGATGTTTTTAGATTAAACCGAACTTAGGTTGTAAAAAGATTTTGATGATTGTGTTTTAACGATGGGAATATTTGTTTTATTCCTTAATAAACATCTTTAAATGCTCTAAATCCTATTGCTTTAGCCCCACTTTGTTCGTTATTCAAATTGAGTTATTTGCAAATAATTCTCTGATATCTGAAGGCTCAATTATCCTTTTGTGTTCAGGAGAATAAAATGAAAGCAGTCCCCTGGCGGCCACCAGGGGGACATAGCAAAAACAAATCTATTAAGAGTTTCACTCATGAATCAGACACTATCAGAATTGACTTACGAGAAAGATTATCACCAATGGACAATAGAACAAGCTCAAGCTTTACGAGAGCTTGTCAACACTCATCAAGAGTTAAAGCATTTAGGAACGTTGGATTGGAACAATATTATCGAGGAGATCGAAGCATTGGGACCTAGAGAATATAATGCAGTTGTCAAACTACTAATGAGACAAATAGAACACCGCTTAAAGATTGACTACACTGGGTTGGAAGAGTGCCATAAAAAATGGCAGGTTGAGATACAAGCTTTTAGGATTGGGATCAAGCGCAAGATTGCACCCAGTATGAAGCCAAGACTTGAAGCCGAACTAGAAGAAATTTATCAAGATGCTGTGAGTTTGGTGGTTTTAGAGTACGGCATTAAAGTAACGAATCAATGCCCTTATAGTTTAGACGAACTACTACCTTAATTTATCGGGTGACCACCATGTCACCCTTTTATCTCAATTTTAAACCCATCAACAAGATCAACCTATAAATTACCAAACCCTTTCTTTTTCTTATTTTTCTTGGCTTTTTTCTTCTTACCCCCACTATAACCCCGAAATCCTGGAGGCGCACTTTGACCAAACATTCCCCCCATTCCTGGCATTCCACCGCCCATTCCTGGCATTCCACCGCCCATTCCTGGCATAGCGGGCATTCCGCCTTGTCCCATTTGCTGCATCATCCCTCGCATCCGGGTAAAATTCTTAATGAGTTTACTGACTTCTGATTCTGGATGGCCAGACCCCTTGGCAATACGACGGCGACGACTGGGGGATTTTGCCAATAAATCGGGGTTTTTCCGCTCTTCTAGGGTCATGGAACTGATCATGGCTTCGGTGCGCTTCAGTTCACTTTCCCCTTTTTCAATGTCGGTACTACTTAGTTTATTCATCCCTGGAATCATCTTTAAAATGCTACCAAATGATCCCATATTCTTCATCAAGCGCATCTGTTTGAGGAAGTCGTTAAAGTCGAATTTTGCTTCTAAGATTTTCGACTGCATCTGTTCCACATCGGACAGATCGATCTCTTCCTGTGCCTTTTCTACTAGGGTTAAGACATCCCCCATACTCAAAATACGGGAAGCCATGCGATCGGGATAAAAGGGTTGTAAGGCTTCTACTTTTTCCCCAACCCCCACAAATTTAATGGGTTGCCCCGATATTTGCCTCACAGATAGGGCTGCGCCCCCTCTGGTGTCCCCATCCATTTTGGTTAAAATGGCCCCTGTGACCCCAATTTGTTCGTGAAAGGTACGGGTGAGGTTCGCTGCTTCTTGCCCGGTCATGGCATCGACCACAAGCAAGGTATCATCAGGGTTAACCGCTTTTTTAACACGGGCCAACTCTAGCATCATTTCTTCATCGATTTGCAGTCGCCCGGCGGTATCGATGATCACCGTATCGATGCCCATTTCTTTCGCTTTGGCTACCCCTTGGGTGGCGATATCGACGGGGTTGGCCTGGTTTCCCAGTTCAAAGACCGGAACCTCTATTTGTTCTCCCAGGGTTTTTAATTGATCGATTGCAGCCGGACGGTAGATATCTGTAGCTACCATCAAGCAACTACGCTCTTGTTTACGCAAGTATAGGGCCAGTTTTGCTGTAGCGGTGGTTTTCCCGGTTCCTTGTAACCCAGCCATTAAAATAACGGTGGGTGCGGTTTCTGCTTGGGCGAGAGGGACGTTACTTTCCCCCATCACCTTAACCAATTCATCGTAAACGATTTTGATCAGTTGTTGGCCAGGGTTGACCCCGGCAATAACTTCTGCACCGATCGCTGCTTTTTCCACTTCTGCGATGAAGGTTTTCACCACTTGCAGGTTAACGTCTGCTTCTAGGAGGGCGCGACGCACCTCTTTTAAAGCATCCTGCATATTGGCTTCGGTGATCTTATCTTGACCCCGTAATTTTTTCCAAGCGTCTTCTAAGCGATCGGCGAGAGCATCAAACATAAGGCTTTTACGTTGTTAGGTTATGATTTTTGATTAGTTGGCAACTGTTTTAATTGTACTAGATCAACTATCACTATTTAAAAGGATGTGACATCTGTGTGACGCTATCACTAGATTATTTCCTTTAATTCAAGAGGCACAGAGCGATATAAGCTATTAACAAATTTTTGTAACCAAGTCATTGATATTTCTAAGGATCGAGTAATTCCTCTGAGAGAAATTCGTTCTAATAGTAATTTTTTAACTCGTTTCTTTTCCTTCAATGTTATTTGTTTTTTCTGTGGTTTTTCAATAAACTGGCGACCACATTCTTTACATAAAAACTTCTGTTTTTTATGATGTGTACTTCCATTTTTCAAGATTTGTCTTGAACCGCAAGAGGGACAAGGTGGACAAGAAGTTAAGGAATAGTCGTTATCCATTATCAATTTTTTTGCCGAGTTCTTAAAAATCCTGTCTAAACTATAGATAATTATCCCAGATTTGAAAACTCTTTGCACTCTTTCACCTGATTTTAATAGAAACTTAGCCAAAAATTCGACATTCACTACTTATGATACACTACCCAAAATTTATCATCACTGAGACATGAAAGATAATAGCAGGAATCTTCTCTTGATCTATCACTATCAATATCAATCAGTTGACGAATTAACCTAAAATGAATTACCATCAATTCTAATTATGATTAGCCCATCGTCTAACTGTATTTATTGGGTTGTTGGTTGAACCATTATGCTGACTACAAGGAATCCCCAGTAAACTTTTAAGACAAACTCATAACAATTATGAGTTTAACGAATCAGAGTTAGGATCATCAAGAACCGAACCAAGCTTATCAACCAAAGA
>JASJBX010000190.1 GCA_030066295.1 Crocosphaera sp. | reverse complement strand
TCATCGATAAAAATGAGACAAGGGGCGTTTTCTTTGGCTTTTTTGAATAAATCTCTCACCCGTGAAGCCCCCACCCCGACGAACATTTCCACAAACTCCGACCCGGAAATACTGAAGAAGGGAACCCCGGCTTCCCCCGCTACAGCTTTGGCGAGGAGGGTTTTCCCGGTTCCTGGCGGACCGATTAAAAGCACCCCTTTGGGAATTTTGGCACCAATGGCGGTAAATTTTTCCGGTTCTTTGAGGAAGGTGACCACTTCTTGCAGGTCTTCTTTAGCTTCATCAATACCGGCCACATCTTCAAAAGAAATCCCCGTTTTCGCTTCCATTTGAAACCTAGCGCGAGATTTACTGAAACTCATGGCCTGGCCTGACATATTGGCCGAACGACGGACAATGGCAACCACAATGATTAAAATCAGCAATAATATGGGAATTTGTATCATTAACCGTATCATGGCTGAGTTGTCCGGAGAGGGGCTATAGTCAAAGTTGACATCATTAGCCTTGAGTTGGTTAATCAGTTCCGGATTTTGCTTTAGTAAGGGAACCTCTTGGGGTTGTTCTTGATTTTCTAAACTAACTCTCGCTTTTTGTAGTCTGGGATCGATTTCTACTAGGGTAACTTTCCCTGCATTGACATCATTTAACAGTTGGCTATAACTATATTCTTCTTTTTTCTCTTGTCCCCAACTGGGACTGGCCATTAATAGCAGTTGTAAGAAAAGACCACTGGTTATTAATGTTCCCCATCCCCATGAACGACGTTGTCGCTGATGCTGACTTGTTTTTCCTTTCGGTTGTTTTGGTTGAACCACTGTCGTCGATTGATTTTGTCGCGAGATCAAGGAGGAGATGTATTTCATAACCAGTTAGTTATTAGAAAAATTACTCTTTCTTTCCATTATGAACGATGAAGCAGCATCTAGGGGAGATGTCGGTGCTGATTTATGATTTGGAATTGGGTTTGGTTGGCTTTCTCGGATAGTCTCTTTCTGAAAGACTGTTGCCCACCCCTTGTAAAATGCCTTTACCCACTAATCCAATGCCACGACCGATTACTTGGGTTAAAATATAGACTAGGGCTTTCCCCACGGTTCCGACTGAAGCCCGCAGTAAAGGGGCGATCGCGTCTCTAATTTCTAGGAGTATGGTAACGGTCCAACGCAGTCCACTTAATGTCTCTAGTTCTTGCTGACGGGGTGCATAAATAACGGTACAGTCGATGCCTTTTTCACTGAAAAAGAAGAGTCGATATTGACTTTCAAAAATGTTTTTAGGTTCCTGCCAATATTCTTGTTTCCGGTATTCCCATGCCAGGCGATTCCTAAATTTAGCCACTTCTCTTGATGATACGATTTCTGAATGATACAAATTTTTCTTGACCCTTTCATGGTTAGAAAAGTAATTTAAAATTAGGGCAACAATTCCATTGGCAATTTGAATGATGGTGTTTTGCAAAATCTTTTCTTGGTTGTCTATTGTTTGCCCTTCGGATGTCATTTCTTTCAGTTCTGATTCATTCCCTAAGACAATTTTGTTGAATAAATCGGTAAAATAAGGGATTTTTTCTAAAATTTCTCGAGACACTAAATCTTCGTTTTCTTCCACCAAGACTTCCATTTCTTCTAAGGATAATTGTTGTTCATTGAAACAATATTTACTGAGAAAAATTAAGGCAGATTCTCTCCATATCCTTTCTATAATAGATAGGCCATTTTTTGATAGCTGCATCCTGGGTGTCTCAATAAATTTTAGGTCATTAATAATTCTATAAAATTGTTTGAAAACTAATTCCAGTAGTTCTTTCTTTTTCTCAGGTTCTAAGACATCGATTTCTAACAAAAAACTGGTTACATTTGTTAGATTATACTCAAGCTTTTCAACAGTTCCCTCAAAAATCTTTAATTCTGTCTCTTTTCTTCCGACGGTTCCAGTGGAGATTAATGTATTTGCATTAATTGTTTTAGTATTCGATTGATTGGTTGATAAAATGATTACCTCAACTGGTAATAACTGTTCTACTAACCATCGTGCTGTTAGTAATTCTCGTCTTCTTCCTTTTAAAAAAAGTTTATCTAATTTAGAGATAGGACGAATTTTAAGATTTCCATTAATAACTTGTAGATGATAATTGATTTGTTCTATTCCTGATTTTCGCACCCTAGATAACCAGTTTCCCCTAGAGGTTCTAGGTTTTACTTCAGATAATTGACTGGTAACTATGATCGGCCAAATCAATTCACCTTCAATGATTCTCTGCCAGTTTTCTAGTAAAGTTTCTATACTTCTTCCTTTATTAACGTACCCTTCAATTCCTATTTTTTTTAATTCTTGCTGTTGCTCTTCAGTCAAATCATAACTTAATAAACATAGTTTGATCTGAGGTTGACTGTTCTTAACTGCTTGATAAAACTGCTCAGGGGTTAAGGTTTCATCGGTTAAAGTCGGATCTAAAATAATTAAATCAGCCGTATTATTTGATAACTCGGTCACAGCATCTGCTAAGTTATCCGTCTGACCAACAATTTCCCACTGAGAATGACTGCTCAAGATAGTCGCGAGTCCTAAGCGAAAAATGGGATCGTTGTCCACTAGAAAGAGGGAGATAGGGCGATCGCTCACAAACTTTATACAGGGGAGGGCTTACTTACTGTTTCATTCAGTTTAGCTTATTTGGCGAGAAGCCCCACACTTTGTTTTCAATAAAAATAATTAAACAAGTGTGAGATGAATCGCCAGTGACTTGCTATAGTAGTCAACAAAGTGGGGCTGAAAGTGTTTATCTAATGTCGTCAGAATACCTCATCCGTCTATACGGTGGGGTTGTTCAAGGCCATAAAAGTCAATCCGATAGTCAGTAATGGTAACTCCTGTTTCGGCTTCTATCTGTTCAATCAACTCTGGCGGCAGTTTAACATGAATATCAATAATCTGTTGCGTATCGAGACAGTTGACATGACTATGGGAATCGGTAATAGTTCCATACAGTCGTCCATCGCATCGCTCTAAACATTCGATAATTCCTTGACTGGATAAGGCTTCTAGGTTTTGATAAACCGAAGTGTGACCGACATTTTTGCCGTCTTGACTGAGACGATTATAAATTTCTCTGGCCGAAAGATGTTCTTTCGTGTTCCATAACAATTCTAAAATATAGCGACGTTGACGACTGATACGCATTCCTAAACATTGACAGCGATGTAAAGCATCTTCTAAGGAGCGAATTTGTGGATTTTCTTCGACGACTTCCTTCATAGAATCCCCAGTCAACTTTTAATACAAAGTCATGACAGTTATGAGTTTAACAGATCAGACTGAGGATCATCAATAACCGAATCAACAGTATACCTATCATTAGTCTTTCTAGAAACCATTTCATTTTATAGCATTTCTCGGACTCATGAGGTACATCTAACTCCTGCCTCCTGCCCTGGAGCCTTCTGCCTCAAAGCGCACCGCGAAGCGGATCTCTTCGAGATCACCTTTTTAAAAGGTTAAATTAATTTTATCAAAGATAACGTGTATCAATTTTTCCCGAAAAGAAAAAAATCAGGGTGAGTAAAATATTTACCCAAGTACCATTATATTTTCCGATTAAACCAACTGCTAAAGCGGTTAATGCAGTAGAAACAATAATCGTTACTGGTTCCGGTTGAGATTTGTTAATCATGACATGGCAAGAGCCAAGATTTAGAGCAATTACCCAGTTCAGGTCTTGAGCTAAACATGGCTCTTTTTCTACTAAAATTTTTGATGATTCATATTTTTATTAGTAGTTAAAACAACTATTCTTCGGGACTAAAGTGTTCTTTTAGTTTGGCTTCTTCTTCATTAGATAAATTAGATTGAATGAGTTCAGCCTTGATGTCGCCTAGGGCATCTTCTACTTTGTCTAGGGTGACATCACGGGTTAATAAAAACAGGGCTGAAGTGCCTTCTGTGACCTTGCTTCTCACATCTTTGATAAAATCATCATTGATGCCATAGTCCTTCATAGAACCCCCTAAAGCTCCCATACCTGCTCCGACAGCGATACCGAAAATTGGGCAGAAAAAGATTAATCCAAACAGTAAGCCCCAAAACGCTCCGTCTAAAGCCCCTAATCCCACTAAATTGATGGCTTGTTTTGTTTTAGGTTTCTTTTTACCTTCAGCCCAAGAAACGGTCGCCGCATCTCTAATTTCAATGAGATGTTCTTTTTGTAAGGGAACTAACTTAGTTAATGCTTCTTTCGCCCCAGTTGGGGTGTCAAACTTCCAAACTGTAAGTGCTGCCATATTTTTCTGTTTTAAATAAACTATTGTGAATTCATTATATAAGTTTTTTTCTTTTCTGGGGTTAAGAAAAATTTATATTCAATCATCTTTAGAATGTAAAATCTTTCCTGCTGCCTCCCCCAAAGGACTGTTAAATGCTTTTTTCCTATTGGCAATGTTTTATTTTCTATCATAATAATTATTTTAATTAATATGTAAGGGATCAATATCAATTTTTAAACTGACAGAATTAGGACATAATTTATGCCAATTTTCCATATCAGGAATAATGACCCTAGCATCGGGCAAAAACTTCAATAAAATTTGCCAGCGATACCGTTTAGCTACCCTCATAATACTGGCTGGTGCAGGTCCTAATATTTCACAATCTAAGCCGATGGTTTCGTAAAAATGCTCCCCTAACTTTTCTGCTGTATTTTGCACTTCTATGGCATCTAAACCACTTAATTTTACTAAAATCAAACGTCCGTAGGGTGGAAAATTTAACTCTTCTCGTCGGGGTAATTCTTCATTAATAAAACGATGATAATCATGGGTTTTAACCGCTTGAATAACTGAATTTTCGGGGGAATAGGTTTGGATAATAACCTGTCCCGGTTCCTCTCCTCTTCCTGCTCTTCCTGCTACCTGGGTTAAGGTTTGAAATGCTCTTTCTGCTGCCCGATAATCTGATAGATATAATAACCCATCGGCGGAGACAACACCGACTAAGGTAACTTGAGCTAAATCTAATCCTTTGGTTAGCATTTGTGTCCCTACTAAAATATCAGCTTCACCCCTTGAAAATTGGTCTAATAAGCGACGATGAGAACCTTTATTACGGGTGGTATCACTGTCGAATCTTAAGGGCTTTAATTGGGGAAATTCTTTCTCTAATGCTTGGGTTACTTTTTGGGTTCCACTGCCAAAAAATTTGAAATAAGGGGAATTACATTCGGGACAGTTTGAGGGTTGAATTTCGCTATGATTACAATAATGACACCTTAATAATTGTGTCGCTCCTTCATGGGTATAATGATAGGATAAAGAGACATCACAATCAGGACATTCCATTACATAACCGCAACTACGACAGGAAACAAACGTGCTGTGTCCTCGACGATTAACAAATAAGATACCTTGCTGATTTTTCTCTTTTAAACTGTTCAATGCTTCTTGTAGAGGACGGCTAAAAATAGAGCGATTTCCTTGTTTTAATTCTTCTCTCATATCAACAATTTTTACAGGAGGTAAAGGACGAGATCCGATCCTCTCAGGTAAAGATAAGTAATAAGAATTATCATTATAATTTTGAGATTGATTAACAGAAATCCATGTTTCTAGTGAAGGAGTAGCTGACCCCAAAATAACAGGACAATTTTCTAATTCTCCTCGCCATTTAGCAACGGTTCTTGCATGATAATTTGGGGATATTTGAGTTTGTTTAAAACTAGAATCATGTTCTTCATCTAAAATAATTAAACCTAAGTTGGGCAAGGGGGCAAAAATAGCTGATCTAGTACCAATAATAACCTGGGGTTCTCCTGGTAACATTTGTCGCCAAGTATCGTATCTTTCCCCTTTTGACAAACTACTATGATAGACATATACTCTATCCCCAAACCTTGCCCTAAATCTATCTGTTAATTGAGGGGTTAATCCAATTTCAGGAACTAAAATTAAAGCAGATTTTCCTTGTTCTAGTAGAGGGGAAATAGCCTGTAAATAAACTTCTGTTTTTCCTGAACCTGTGACACCATGTAATAAGATTTCACCATAACTTTTCAAGTCATTAATAACATCTAATGCTTGTTTTTGCTCTGGAGTTAGTTGTTTTGAATTATCCCTATTATCAGCACTTCCTTGCTCTAATCTTAATCGTTCTTGATTTTCAATAAGAATGTAACCCTTTTCCTCTAATTTTTCTATCGTTTTTATTGTTGTTTTGGCTTCTTTAACTAAGTCAATTACTGAAATTTGTCCTCCCTTTATTTTCATAAAATGTAAGATTTCTTGATGTCTTTTAGAAATATCTTTAGAAAAATAGCTGTTTAATATAGCTACTTTTTTAAACTGAGCTTTTGGGGGTTCAGGAGCTTGGAAATAACTTTCTATCCACTCTCTCTTCCGTAATTCTTTAATAGCTTTTCTTGCTCCTTTTACCTTATTTTTTAAAAAAATATAACTATAATCTCCGTCTTTTTGTTGCTGTAATAAGCTTAAAATTTTTGCAGCAGCAGTACGACAAAATGTCTCTGCACCAGGAGGAATATTCTCTTTTTCTAGTCGGATTCTACGTTGAGATTTGCTTAATAATCCCGGAGGTAAGGCTGTTTTAATTACTGTTA
Source organism: Crocosphaera sp. (assembly GCA_030066295.1). GTDB lineage: Bacteria > Cyanobacteriota > Cyanobacteriia > Cyanobacteriales > Microcystaceae > Crocosphaera. The sequence goes on along the minus strand of JASJBX010000190.1, from coordinate 2,140 downwards.
TTAAGTTAGTACAATAATAGCTAGAAACTTTTTCTAATAGTGTAAAATAAGTTCTTGTAAAAAATCCAGATGCAATCACATCATAAATATTTTTAACTTGATTATAATCAATATTGTCTGGAAGAGAATCAGTGTATCTAATCACAACTCCTCCCAAAATTTGTGGACCAAAAGGAACACTAACAATATCTCCAGGTGTTACTTTTAAATCAGAAGGAATACTATAAGTGTATAAATTATATAATTTGTCTTCCTTATCATCTAATTCTTGTCTGTTTGGACAATTAACCAAAACTTCGATCCATTGAGGAGAAGAAGGTTCTACAATATATAAGGATCTCGGTTCGGCCACTAACAAACTTCCAGAAGACATAGACATATACTTTGCAACGTTCTATTACATCGACTACACTTAAATTTAACACGGAATTATAATAAGGGTGATCAGCCTTCATCTTTGATTGACATAAGTTTAAAGATTGTCAGCGATCGCCTCTGGTTTCCAGACATGGAAACTTAAGAGTCTAATTGATATAATTATAGTAGGATTTATTTGATACGAGGACTGTTAGAAAACATGATGAATAACCCTCAACAAGAATCTTCTATTGATGATTTAATTAACAAAATTAAACATCAACACACTAATAAAAAGAAAGAATCAATGGATAAATCTAATCATCAACCTAACTCAACCGATAATATACTTCAACAGTTTAAGTTCAACTTAAAACAACAAAAAGAAGAATCTCAACAAAATGAACTTAGTCAAAGTACACCAGAAATTAATGAAAATTTACAACAATTCAGATCTAAATTAGAACAAAAAAAAGCAAAAACCAAACAAGATAATCTAAATCAAAATAGACAAAAAAATAATGAAAATTTAGAGCATTTTAAGTCTCAGCTTGAGCAACAAAAAAACAAAAAGAAACAATATAATATTATTCAAGATAGACCAGAAATTAACAATGATTTGCAATATTTAAAGTCTCAGTTTAAACAGCAAAATGATAAAAGACAAGAACATGGTATTAGTCAAAATAGACAAAAAAATAATGAAAATTTAGAGCAGTTCAAGTCTAAATTTCAACAAGAAAAAAAGAAGCGACAGCAGCATAATGTTGGTCAAAATAAACCAAAAATTAACGAAAATTTACATCAATTTAAACAGCAATTTGAACAGAAACAAGAAGAACAAAGAGAAACTATAACTCATCAAAATCAGGAAGAAATACGTTATACTGAACAAAGAAAGCAACAGCAGCAAAAATTGTTGATTCGTAAAGCCAAACAATGGCTAGAGAATTTAGACGAATACTCTGATGAGGGACTATGGTTTGAATCATTCTCCCGTAGTTATCCCTCTCGGTTAGACGCTGCTATAGAGTATTTAGCTGTTCTCAATGCTTCCTCTTAGTGAAGCTTCAATTACTATCAGAAATTAACTAATTATTATGGCAATTTCACTCAGTAAAGGTCAAAGAATTTCCTTAGAAAAAGCAAGTCCTGGACTAAAAGCAGCCTTCGTTGGCTTAGGATGGGACGTTAAAAAAGTCGATACAGGAACAGATTTTGATATCGATTGTTCTGTTTTCTTATTAGGAGAAAATGAAAAATTACTGTCTGATAACCATCTTATCTTTTACAATAACCTAAAAAGTCCCGATCCCGATCATTCCATCGAACACATGGGAGATAACTTAACAGGGGAAGGAGAAGGAGACGACGAAGTTGTTTTAGTCAACTTTACCAAGATTCCTAACGAAGTCAAAAAATTAGTTTTTGTTGTCACAATCCACGAAGCAGACAAAAGAAGTCAAAACTTTGGACAAATTGATAATGCTTTTGTCAGATTAGTTGATGTGCAAACCAAGGAAGAAATTTTACGTTATGATTTAACGGAAGACTATTCAATAGAAACCGCCTTAATTACCGCAGAAATCTACAACAAAGACGGAGAATGGCGCATGACTGCTGTAGGTTCCGGATATCAAGGAGGTTTACAAGCTATTCTGAACCGCTATTCTAACTAAAATTATCACCACGAAAGTAACAAAAAATCAAAAAAAGTTATGGGAATTTCACTCAGTAAAGGTCAAAGAATTTCCTTAGAAAAAGCAAGTCCTGGACTAAAAGC
>JASJBX010000189.1 GCA_030066295.1 Crocosphaera sp. | reverse complement strand
TATAGCACTACGCATTTTGGTGTTTGACATTGGCAAACTCTGAAACTCTTTTCTGGCCTAATGATTGACTTTTGACTTTTGCCTTTTGCCTTTTAACTTTCGCGTAGCGGTGTAGTCCTAAATGATTGCGAGAGTCAATTTAACCCAAAAAATCTAATGATAGTGATCAATGATCATTGTCTTGGATTAAATGACTTGTTTAGCCGACTCTCAACAAAATTTATCCTTGAATGTCGGATTTTGATCCCTTCGATGAAATCGAAGGGATCAAAATCCGACCAATATATTAACTGCGAAGCATCGTTTAAACATCAGGACTATCTTGAGATTTAACATACTTTTTGAGTTGGTCAATAGTGACCCCACCGCAACTAGCAACAAAATAAGAACCAGTCCAAAACACTCTTTTGTAATAAACTTTAGATAGTTCTGTTTCAAATTCACGCCACATGGTTTTTGAAGCAGTGGCTTTCATATTAGCAATTAAGCTACTAAGAAGCTTGTGGGGAGGATAACAGATTAATAAATGAACATGGTCACGCTCTCCATTAAATTCTAACACTTCAGCATCCCAACTATTAGCCACTGATGAAAAGACTTCATGTATAAGTTCGCTGGATGAAAGAAGAATCCCTCGACTCCGTCGACGGGAGTGTCAAAACACTTACATTAGGCAAAATCTAAATCGTCAAATTCTGCTTTTAAATCCCTTGCCATCAACTCTTTAACAGCTTCTTGGGGTGTGGTTTTTCCATTGATTAAACGATACACCTGACGAGAAATAGGGATGGCGATTCTATATTTTTTAGCTAACTCCACGAGAACATTGGCGGTATTTACTCCTTCTGCGGTACTTTGTAATTCTTCTAAAACTTGTTCTAAGCTTTTCCCTTGGGATAACCCATAACCCACCCGATAATTACGGGATAAAGGACTATCACAAGTGGCAATTAAATCCCCTAATCCTGACAGTCCGAAAAAGGTTTCTGGAGAGGCACCAATTTCGCTCCCAATGCGAATCATTTCCGGTAAAGCGCGAGTTAGTAGGGCAGATTTTGCGTTAATTCCTAGCTGTAATCCATCACAAACCCCAGAAGCGATCGCCATGACATTTTTTAGGGTTCCTCCTAATTCTGTCCCAATGGGATCGCTATTAAAATAAACTCGAAAAATGTCAGAAGAAAAGATTTCTTGTACTTTACCCGCAGCTACTCCATCATCACTAGCGACGACAGTGGCAGCCGGTAATCCTTTGTCTATTTCTTTAGATAAATTAGGTCCCGATAAAACAACAACGGGATGATTAGGAAAACTCTGTTGCCATATTTGTGAAGGGGTAAGAATGCTTTTTGTTTCTAATCCTTTGGTGGCACTAATAAAAATAGTCTCTTCTGGAATGGTTAATGCTTTTAATTTTTCTATAGTTGGTCTAACTCCTTTCATAGAAACAGCAGAGAGAATGACATCTGCATCTTCAACCACTGAAGCCAAAGATTCACTACTTCTTCGTGACCAAATTTGTACATTATTTTGCTCATTATACTTGGCTAATCTAGCTAAGGCTTGTCCCCATAATCCTGCACCAATAATTGTTAAGTTGATGGTTTGCTTGCTCATTCTTTTGTGTTTATGTATACGTTAACTAACAAACTCTTTTGATTAGGCTAAAACTTATTTTTAAGTCTTTTTAATATTTAATCCTAACCGATATCTTATCTCATGTTTCTTATTATATACAATTTCAGCAGAGTCGAAATGCCAACCTTCGAGATTCTTTGAATCCTACCCAGAAAATTACATCTAACTAAACTCCAGAAAACCACTAGAAATAGTGGAACCTTACTGTTGGGTTCAGGAACCGAAGTCACTAAAAACGCATTATCTTGAATGGTTTGAATGGTACTATTACGGCGAATAATTTGAGAGAGGGTAACCGTTTCCAGGGTAGGGTCTAACACAGTTAAATGATCGAGGTCATTGAGATAGAAAAAGCGATCGCCATCTCGACTGCGAGTAAATTGGTCGCTCAAAATACGACTAAAAGTTTCCCCTAATAAACCTCCATTGATTTTCTTCTCCCCTAACCCGGCGATCCAGAGATCCACTTCATCAACAGTATTATAAACACGAGCAAAGGCAGCCGCTAACGTCTCATCCCCCCCAGTCAGTTGTAAAAAGCTGCTATAAGGCATAAGTCCCAAGGCTAACCGAACCGTATTGATGTCAGGAAGACCATGATCCCGGCCCCGTTGTAAATTCAGGGAAGCTAAATCGAACCCTCCGGCCCCAGGGGGTCCAAACAAGAAGTTACGTACGTCATCCACTAAAAAAGTATCTACGTCTTCTGCTTTCTGAGAAGCTAACCCCCTTAACAGGGTATCGATGCCATTTTGTTGTATTTCTTCAGGATTAAAGAAACTCTCACGCAAAGATAAAGTGTTGACCATGTTGCCGTTATTATCCACTCTCAGCAGTTCGGGGGATAACATGGTATGACCAAAACGAAAAGCTGCGGTGGAAAATTCTGTCGAGATACCGGGGTCAACTTCCTGATTATAACCACTGTAGTTATCTAAGGCATTTTCTCCCAAAACAAGCGGCAGCCATTGGTTGTAGGTGATCACTTGCATCTGTGCGCCCACAACTTTACGGGCCGACTCAAAGATAAAGTCCCCTTCGCTCAAACCAGATTCCTGCAATTTCTCCACTAAACCAGTGTCACCACCCTCAAGACGGGTTTTTATCTGATCAGCAAGACGATTATGTTCTCGCATGAATAGAGTATGACTGGCCAAGAGTCCCACTTGTTCATTGGCCCGTACATCCCCGGACAAGAAGAACTTTTCAGGATTGGAATCATCCCTTGTATCGTTGGGCAACCCCCCTGTATTCAACATCAGCAATTTTTCCCCATTGACTGCGGTTTCAGCAATGAGTTGTCCTGTGCCATCATTGGTGCGAAGTTGGTTGGTACGGGTGACATCGGAACCATAAATATTAGAGGCATCGATATAAGCGGTAATCTCGTTGAACTGTTGACGTACCCCAAAACTATCAACGTTAAACTCTGAACGATTAAAGTTGATGGTTTGCTCTCCCAGACTGTCAGGATCAAAAAAGGGATCACCTGTGGGTACGGCAATGTTAAAAGGTTCTGTGGTTCCAATGGGACTTAAATCGAGATCATGGTCAAGAAACTGGCCCCATTGCCACACCCAGTCACTGACGTTGGCGGCGTTAGGGATAGAATTGGATTGAGCAGAAATAGCATTACTAATAGCACGGGGACTGGGTAAAATACTAGGATTTAATCCTCCTCTGGGAACAGACATCCCGTCATCGTAGCCAACTCCTGAAAGACGAATTAAGTTAGTCCCCACTGACCCCCATGTAGCGTTATTGGGATTGTTATTCGTCCCGTCTATACTGCGAAACTCAGCAGCTTGCACGGGAAATAGGATTCCCGTACTCAGGACAGTGGTAGTGGTTAAGGTAAGAGGAATTAGTTGATTCATGATTCATGTTTATCGGAGAATTAAATGTTTTGAGAAAAATTGTTCGGTTTTTTCCCAAGCGTCTTGGGCTGCTTCAGGGTTATATCTTGCTCCTGATGGGTTAGCAAAGGCATGATCGGCATTAGGATAGATATAGATATCAGCTTGTTTATTCAGGGCGTTTAAAGCAGTTTCAAAGGCTTTTACCGTTTCAGGAGAGGGCCTGCGATCCAACTCCCCAAAAATTCCTAAAATGGGCATTTCTAAGGGTTTTAATACCTCGGGGTCGGTTGCTAACTCCCCTCCATAATAAATCACCGCAGCATCGAGGGTTTTGGGGAATAATAGCGCAGTCTGCAACGATAAACTGCCCCCAAAACACCAACCGATAGAGCCAATTTTCGGGGCATTTTTTTCTTGTTCTAAATCCTGATACGCTAAGGTCAGGTTATCTTGGAGGCGATCGCGATTATTTCGAGCTTCGGTGACTAATTTCCTAGCTTCTTCAGGGGTTTTCGCAAATTTTCCACCATACATATCCACGGCTAAGGCCCGATAGCCTTGTGCTGCAATTTTACGGGTCATGGTTTTGATATTATCGTTGAGTCCCCACCATTCATGGATAACAATAATCCCAGGTAAAGGGCCATCAATGTCCATAGCAGATGCAAGATAACCGTTGATCTCTTTTCCTTCTAGGGTTCCATAGGTTACTATCTCTGCACTAACGGCATCATCTTCAGCAGGAACTTGCGCTAAAATATCCGTAGGAACAGGGCGTTCATCCTGATGAACTTCCCACATATATTCTGTATAATCATCAGTAGGTTGCGACAAGGTTTGGCTATTAAGAACACTGGATTGGCAACCAATCACTACCAAAAAAGTTCCTAAAATGACTGCAATAAATAAACGCATCGCTAACATCGAAAAGTGACACTTTTAAGGTATCATATCTCTTTTTAAAATGCCTTTACATACTTAAATCAATTCTCAATTAACTTTGACTCAACAAGACACCCATCTTCAACAAACTCGCGCTAGTCTCCAACAAGCATTATCCTGGTACACTAGCGTTCGTCGTCATTGGAATTATCCTCCAAACTTAGAATTACAAGCAGCCGTTAAACAAGATTTACAGGCGTTAAAGGCTTCTCTAAAAAAAATAGAAAATAATGTTGTTAAAATTGCTACTTTTGGCTTAGTGAGTCGGGGTAAATCTGCCGTTATTAATGCTTTAATGGAACAAAATATACTAGATAGTGGACCCATTCATGGCGTAACAAAATGGCCGCAATCTGTCCGTTGGACTCCCCCCACTGGTGAGATTAATATTGAGTTTATCGATACCCCTGGACTGGATGAAATACAGGGACAAGAACGAGAAATAATGGCTCACAATATTGCTGATGAAGCTGACTTAATTTTATTTGTTCTTTCTGAGGATATAACCCGTACTGAATATCAGGCATTGTTAGAGCTTAAAAAAGCATTGAAACCTATTATTTTAGTGTTTAATAAAATTGATCTCTATCCTGACAAAGACATTAATAGTATTTATGAACAATTACAAAAAATTGGACGAAGTTCTAATATTAATGAACAATTTTTGATTGCTGCTGAAGATATTGTTAGGGTGGCAGCTTCTCCTCAAGCTATTCCTATTTTAGTTAAATATCCCGATGGAAGAACATCAGAAGAATGGGAAACCCCCCCACCACAAATTGATGAATTAAGAAATAAAATTTTAAATATTCTCGATCAAGAAGGTAAGTCACTTTTATGTTTAAATGCGTTGCAAAAAGCAAAAAAAGCAGAGGAAAATATTGCCCAAAAAACTATCCAAAATAGACAAGAAGAAGCAGAAGCAATTATCTGGAAATACGTTAAATATAAGTCGGTAGCTGTTGCAGTTAATCCTATCGGGTTTCTAGATATGATGGGAGGAAGTATCACAGATTTAATGTTAATTCGTTCGTTAGCTAGATTATATGGACTACCCATAACGAATCATGAAGCAGGAAAATTATGGCGTAAAATCTTGATAAGTTCTGGGGGTTTATTATTAGGAGAAATTGCCACAGGGTTAATATTAGGCTTAGGAAAAACAGCATTAGCAGTGTCAAGTTTTATCGAAAATCCTGCTATTTTAACTACCTATGGAAGTACCGCTATGTTACAAGGTGGTTTCGCAGCTTATGGGACTTATATTATTGGTAAAGCAGCGAAAGAATACTTAGAAAATGGATGCAGTTGGGGTGATTTAGGACCGAGTATGGTTATCAAAAATATAATTAATCAAGTTGATCCTAATACTATTATTTATCGATTACAAATAGATGAATAAAGTCAATCTGTTGTTTTAAATTTGTAATGTATGTTTTAATCATTGATCAAGCTTTTGTAAGAGATTATGATCTAATTCACAATGATGACTTTTTATCTATCTTTACTCAATAAATATTCTACTGCTCGTTGTAGTTGTTCAGTTCTTTCCCTATCTTTTTGTCTCTCTTCTCGCATTTCTTCAACAAAGCGATCAATTCTCCTATTGGTTGCAGCACTAATTTGAGCGAGTTCTTTGATATTTTGCTGCATTTCTTCCATATTCGCTTCAATTCTATCTAATCTAGAAGAACGCCACCACATAATCATGACCTCTAATCTTTTTAACTATTTAATTATAACATGATATCTTGATAACTTTTAAGTCATTTAGGGTATTATATATTTATATATAATCAAAGTAGAGATATTTTTGAAATATTAATTCCTGGCATAAATAAATTTGCAAAAAAAAGAAGAGAGGTTAAATTAAAACAAGAACAAGAAAATAAGTTAACTCAATTAAAACAAGAACAGTTGATCATGAAGTTAATACATCGATCTACCTTTTAGCTTTCTTTTGAAACGATTCTATACATATTGTAAAAACCCAATCAGTAATCAGAAATACATAGAAAAATATCTATATATGACCAAGTGTGATTAATTGTCAAGCATCATTCTATTGCTTATTATTGGCAAATTAAGCAATCTTACTCACTGCATCAACAAAACTTATGTAACTATTTATAAACTTTTTAGGATAAATGATCCCTTATCTGATATGGACGAAAACTAAATGATTAAAAAGGAATCAGAGCATAAACACTCATTAGTTAAATTAATCAGACCGTCTACAAATTGTAATGAAAAATTCCCCAAAAAAGAGAAAAAAGAATGTTAAAAGAGTCTAACTATCGTGATATGATAAGGACTCGAAACGAACATAAGTGAATAAACGGTTGGCTACAAGCGACTTTGAGCCACCGCATAACTTTCTAAAATTTTCTCTATTACCGGTAGGTCAGGGGAACCGACTTACAAACTGATAAATGAGAAATTAACGATGCCCATTCATGGAGGAATAACAATATGGCACAGGCCACAAAAGCAGGGTTTAATGCCGGTGTTCAAGACTACCGCTTAACCTATTACACCCCCGACTACACACCGAAAGATACCGATTTACTGGCGTGCTTCCGCATGACCCCCCAACCGGGTGTTCCTCCTGAAGAAGCTGGTGCAGCCGTTGCCGCCGAATCTTCTACGGGAACCTGGACAACGGTTTGGACCGATAACTTAACCGACTTAGATCGTTACAAAGGTCGTTGTTATGACATCGAACCCGTTGCTAACGAAGACAACCAGTATTTCTGTTTTATTGCTTATCCTTTAGACTTATTTGAAGAAGGATCAGTCACCAACGTTCTCACCTCTTTAGTCGGTAACGTTTTCGGGTTCAAAGCTTTACGTGCCTTACGTTTAGAAGATATCCGTTTCCCCGTTGCCTTAATCAAAACCTTCCAAGGACCTCCTCACGGGATCACCGTTGAACGGGACAAATTAAACAAATATGGTCGTCCCCTCTTAGGTTGTACCATTAAGCCCAAATTAGGTTTATCCGCTAAGAACTACGGGCGTGCCGTTTACGAATGTTTACGGGGTGGATTAGACTTCACCAAAGACGACGAAAACATCAACTCTCAGCCCTTCATGCGTTGGCGCGATCGCTTCTTATTCGTACAAGAAGCCATCGAAAAATCCCAAGCGGAAACCAACGAAGTTAAAGGTCACTACCTCAACGTTACCGCCGCAACTTGCGAAGAAATGATGAAACGGGCTGAGTTTGCCAAAGAAATTGGCACCCCCATCATCATGCACGACTTCTTAACAGGTGGTTTCACCGCCAACACCACCTTAGCTAAGTTCTGTCGTGACAACGGCATCTTATTACACATCCACCGTGCCATGCACGCGGTCATTGACCGTCAGAAAAATCATGGTATTCACTTCCGCGTCTTAGCCAAGTGTTTACGTTTATCTGGTGGTGACCACCTCCACTCTGGAACCGTTGTGGGTAAATTAGAAGGGGAAAGAGGAATCACCATGGGGTTTGTTGACCTCATGCGCGAAGACTATGTTGAAGAAGATCGCGATCGCGGTATTTTCTTCACCCAAGACTACGCTTCTATGGCTGGAACCATGCCCGTTGCTTCCGGTGGTATTCACGTATGGCATATGCCCGCCTTAGTGGAAATCTTCGGCGACGACTCTTGCTTACAGTTCGGTGGTGGTACATTAGGACACCCCTGGGGTAACGCACCGGGTGCAACCGCCAACCGTGTTGCCCTTGAAGCTTGTATCCAAGCCCGTAACGAAGGTCGTTCCTTATCCGGTGAATCTGGTAACCAAGTTATCCGCGAAGCTTGTAAGTGGAGTCCTGAGTTGGCCGCTGCTTGTGAACTCTGGAAAGAAATTAAATTCGAGTTTGAGGCAATGGATACACTCTAATTTTGGGATAATTGTTAGCTTTTAGGGAATATAAAACAATAAAAACTAACAACTGTGTCCGAGGAGGGACAGGTAGGCGTTTATGTATCCCAAAAAAATTGCTAACGACACTGCTGAAGTGCTCCAAAATTACCTGACGTATCAAGCGGTGCGTGTGATTCTTGACCAATTATCGGAAACCAACCCCAAACAGGCTATCTGGCTGCGACAATATACAGCCTCCCATAATATTCAAAAGGGAGAAGCCTTTATTGAGGGGTTGATGAGTGAAGATAAGGAGTTAGTCCTGCGTATTCTCAAAGTGCGAGAATATCTAGCCTCAGAGGTGATGGAATTTATGCCCCAGATGGTAAGACACCGTACGAATCAGGCCAATGTAGAACACCGTCGTCAGCTATTGGAGAGACTTACCCGTTCTTCCTC
>JASJBX010000188.1 GCA_030066295.1 Crocosphaera sp. | reverse complement strand
GGGAAGTTGGACATACAAAGGCCAGAAGCCAGAGCAACTGTTTAACGCCAGTGACGCTACTTTACCAACTGCTCTAGAGTTCTCTATCAACCCCAGCAGTCCTTCCGTATCCTCTGGCGTGACAGAAGGCATGACAGTCTATTCCTTGGATACTGTCGGTAGCAAGTGGGCGATGCAGTTAGCTAACCAATATCGGCTGAGAAAACCCGTATTGGCCTCGATTCAAGCCATTAACCCTGAAAGCTTTATCGTCCCCGAAACCACCACTGGAATAAGTCTTCCTGAAGTTCTCAGAGGATTTATTACCCTTTCTTTAAACCAAGACTTCCTTGATGCTACTTACCGCAAGAAATATGTAGAAAATGTTCTCAAATATGGCAAAAAACCCACAAGTAACAATCCTCCCCCTCCCGACATCTTGAATGAACCCTATACTCCCACCATTCAAACTATTTCCCTTACCTATAAAGCCTATTCTGAAACAGTAAATATTTCCTCTACTTCCCCAGATGATTTTGCCAATCCCGACCTGGAATTTTTCCACCTAACTTACTTCGGTCCAATGCGCGAACATGGCTATCAGCGCCAACAGATTGAGTCTCAAATTAAAGCAGGAATAAACACAGCAGTTCCCCTCCTACCCAACTACAATCATGCAGGGGAATTGTTAATTGGTTTGAGTCAACTCAATGGCGGGGATAGTGTGAGTATACTGTTCCAGGTAGCAGAAGGCAGTGCCAATCCAGATTTACCATCAGAAGACCTGCATTGGTTTGTTTTGTGTGACAACTATTGGAAACCCCTGAGTCGTTCTCAGGTGGTATTAGATACAACCAATAAACTTCTAACTAGCGGCATCATTCAGTTTGTTATTCCCTTAGAAGCCACCACTCACAATACCATTTTGCCCAAGGGTTTAATTTGGCTCAAAGCGGGTATTAAACTTAAACCGACTCTTAAAGATAATGTAATGGCCGTCTGTCAACTGATTGATGTGGCGGCCAATGCCATAGAAGTAAAATTTGTGGACCGGGGAAACGATCCCAACCATCTACTAACGGCCCTACAACCAGGTGGTATTACTAAATTAAAGAATGGACTCTCTGCAATCAAGACAGTCAAACAACCCTATGCTTCCTTTGGTGGTAGGTCTGTAGAAAGCCACAGCGATTTCTACACCCGTGTTTCGGAAAGACTGCGACACAAAAATCGCTGCCTTACCGCCTGGGATTATGAACGGATTATTCTCGAAGCTTTTCCCAAGGTTCATCAGGTGAAATGTATTCCCCACGCCAAGGAAAATTCCTGGCTGGCTCCCGGTCATCTCCTAATTATTGTCGTTCCCGATTTAAAAAACAAAAATGCTATCAATCCCCTCGAACCAAAAGTAGATACAGATACCATTGAGCGCATCACCAACTATGTGAAAAAACGAGCAGGGATGCAGGTAAATGTCAAGGTAAAAAATCCTCGCTATCAGAAAATTAAAGTGGATTTTAAAGTCAAGTTTTACGCTGGTTATGAATTTAACCATTACCAGACTCAACTAGGACAAGAAATCATTAATTTTTTGTCACCTTGGGCTGACAATTCTCAGGGCAAAATTTCCTTTGGCGGTAAAGTTTATAAATCTGTCCTGCTGGATTTGGTCGAAGATTTATCCTACGTTGATTATGTAACAGATTTTAAGATGTATAGCTTAAGCGGAAATGATATTAATGAAGTGCAGCCCGATACGCCCGATACCATTCTCGTCTCCCATCCAGAGCATACTATTAATCCAGTGACCTAAGAACCATGTTTTCTCAACCCACCATTCCCAAACAGAAGACTCAGCCATTGGCGATGAATCGCCAGCAGTTATTCGAGATCGGACTCAACTACGTTCAGCAATTATCCAGCCGAATTTGGACAGATTATAATGTTCACGATCCCGGCATTACCACCCTTGAATTGTTATGTTATACCCTCACAGATTTAAGCTACCGCGCCTCGTTTCCCATTGAAGATTTGCTGGCAAGTAAAAACAATAATGCCGAGGAAATGAAGAAGCAATTCTTCACAGTCCGTCAGATATTACCCAATCGTCCCCTAACCCTTTTAGACTATCGAAAACTATTAATTGATATCGAAGGGGTCAAAAATGCTTGGTTGCGCCCTGCTAGAAAGACTTATTATGCAGATATGGTCAAGGGGGAGTTACTGAGAGAAAATCCTGAAGAACCGGGAATTGTCGAGGTAAATTTTGCTGGACTGTATGAGGTGAAAATTCAGTATGAAGAGGAAATAACGACTGCTGCTGCTGAAGAGAATGTGGAGCAGAAAGTGTGGCAAAAATTGCAAGCTAACCGCAATCTCTGTGAAGATTTTGTTCAGGTTAAGGACATAGAAACCCAGTTTTTTCAACTTTGTGCCGAAGTAGAATTAACGCCTGATGCTGATGTGAATAGGGTAAATGCTGCCATTCTGTCTCAAGTGCAAGAACACCTGTCTCCATCGGTCAGATTCTACACCCTCAAGGAAATGTTATCACGCCAGAAAGCAGACGGAACTTTTTATACTGTCGATGAAATTTTTGATGGACCGGCACTTGACCACGGATTTATTGATGATCATGAACTCGAAGAAGCTAATTTACGCCAACAAATTCGCCTCTCAGATATCATTAGTATTATTATGGATATTCCAGGGGTGCAGGCGGTACGGGATATTGTCATCAACCCGCAAGGGACTCTAATACCTCTAGGGAATAAATGGGTGATTCCAGTTGAGGCAGACAAACAAGCAAAATTAAATCCCCAAACATCGCGGTTAGTTTTCTACAAGCGCAATATACCTGTTGTTCCTAGTAGCATAGAATCTACCACTTCAACTGTTCAACCAGTAACCGCTAGAGAAAATGACCTCAAAATTCCTTTAGGAACTTATCGAGAATTAGCCGATTACTATTCGTTTCAAAATCATTTTCCAGCAATTTACGGGTTGAGTGACGTGGGTTTAAGTCCTACAGTCGGCGACAAGCGACAAGCACTAGCTTATCAATTGAAAGCTTATCTGCTTTTCTTTGACCAAATAATGGCTAATTATTTGGCTCAACTTAGTCATATCAAGGAGTTATTTTCGACCGATCCCAACTTACATCATACTTACTTTTATCAGGTGGTGGACTCTTTTGCCGAGTATCGTAAAATCTATAGTACAGGGGATGTCATGGACACCCTACAAACCCAGAATAATGAGCAAGAAAGAAACTCAAACTTCGAGCATCGCAACCGTTTTCTTGACCACTTAATTGCTCGCTTTGCCGAACGATTTCATGATTTTGTTAACATCATGTATTCTGTATTTGATGAGAGTCCCGAGGAGATGATTCGCTATAAGTGTGATTTTCTCAACAATTATGACAAAATTAGCAGTCAACATTCTTTAGCTTATAACTATAGCTTAACTAATGACAGGGATTTATGGAATACAGATAATGTGTCGGGTTTAGAAAAGCGACTAGCTAAACTATTAGGAATGCGTGATTTTCGGCGTAGGAATTTGGGTGAAATCAGCTACGATATTTATGCCGAAATCGATGAAAATCCAACCGATGAGTTTCGGTTTCGTATTCGTCAGCGAGATAGTTTAGAAATTGTTCTCAGTAGCAGCACAAAATACCCCACCCCCGAACTGGCAAAAACAGCCATGGAGGAGGCTATTCGTTGCGCTATTCTCCCTTCAGGATACCAACGAAAACTGACAGTAGATAGCAGATATTATTTCAATATTATTGATGATAAAGGAGAGATAATGGCCCGACGGATCGAGTATTTCAGTAACGAAGCAGAAATGAACCAGGCCATCAATGAACTGAGGGAATACCTTAAGGTAAACTACAGCGATGAAGGTATGTATTTAATTGAAAATATTCTGTTGCGACCGGAGCAAAACACCGATCCATTCCTTCCTATTTGTTCCACACTAAACGATGGCGATTGTGCCGACGTAGACCCTTATTCCTACCGCATTACTATTATCTTGCCTGCCTATAGCAGTCGCTTTAGAAATATGAACTTCAGGCGGTTTGCTGAAGAAGTAATTCGGGAAGAAACTCCTGCCCATATCCTCCCTAAAATTTGTTGGATTGATCAGAATAATATGGCTGAACTAGAAAAACTGTATCGGGATTGGATTTACCTCAAAACAGGAGTGGAAAAAACAGGGCGAGAAGACAAACTGAAGAAGTTTATTGACAAATTATTTGAAGTTAAGAGCGTTTATCCACAGCAGACGTTAAGCGAGTGCAACAGTCCCGAAACACAAAATAAATTTATCCTTGGCCGGACTGTTTTAGGTAGCTCAGAAGACTCTTGAAACCCAATTTAACTTAATGATGACACAGGACAACAATCATGACAGTAGCACTAAAAATCCTCCAAAAAATTACGACCGATTACAGCGTCTTTGAAAACGATCAGGTGTTGACAGCAAGTCAACTCAATAATGTTACAGACTATCTAAATGATCAAACTCGTCTGACTCGAATCTATTTACTGGGGGTGGGGGTTATTGCTGGTTTGCGAGTTTCTCTGTTGTCTGGCGATGTCATCAAAGTTAGCCCAGGAATTGGGATCACAAGCGATGGTGACTTGCTTTCTTACAGCAATAAAACCGTAATTTCGGTCACAAGCGATGGTGACCCGCTCTATTTCAGCAATGAAACCGTATTCGATCGCTTTCTAGAATACGATCAATTTTATCCAAAGTATGCTCCCTTCTATGTCAATGGGGATACGGCAGGAGAGATGAATCCGGTGTATGAGTTGATTCCCCAGGATGCAGACGATCAAAGAAGCTCTATTTTTTCCTTGAACGAATTTACCACACAAACGGGTAAGCAACTTGAGGATATGGTGGCGGTTTTGCTGATGGAAAGCTATGAAAACGACCCCGATATCTGTACGGCAACTGATTGCGACAATTTAGGCAAAGATTGTATCAATAGGATTAAGTTACTGTTGGTGGACAATATCAATTTGTTAAAACCGGAGATTGCCACACCCAGTGAAGCATACGGCAAACTCCAGAAAATTGTGGCAGATCGCCCCATCATCCCACAATCCATTCGTTCTTATAGCCACCTTTTTGAGATTTATCTTAAGGTTTGCACCACCATTCACGATAAATTACGTACAGAACTTGTCAATTTGTCTCCTCATTTTCAGTCCTTCCTCAGCGATGTTTTTCCATCCGACCCGACTAATACTTGGATAACCCAACTCACAAAGATCCTTAGTTTTTTTGATCCCTTGGCTATTGATAGAATCGACATCCAGTACTATTACGACTTTCTCAAAGATGTTGTCGAGACTTACAACCAATTTCGAGAACTCTTGTTTGGTGATACTACTTGGTGTTGTCCTGATATCAACTGGTTTCCCAAACACCTGCTGCTAGGCAATTTAGATCCCACTTCAAATCCTGATGAAAATCGAACTGCTTTCTATCCCTCACCTGCTGTCAGCCGAACGGAAGAATCCCTGAACCACGCTAAGTTTCTGCTGCGTAAAATAGATACGCTCATCAAAACCTTTGAAGTGCCTTATCCCTCCAATGGTGAAATGATTCGCATCACCCCCAGCTTGTTTGAGGATCAGCCTTTGGAAGCAAGAGCGATCCCCTATTACTACCAGGTGAATCAAACTCATTCAATTCATAAAAACTGGAACTATAATCTGCATCAACGTGGAATGGATTCTGACAATTATTCCTACAACGCCAGTTTATACAACGCCAAAGGAGGCGCAGCTAAACCCCTGGAGTCTCAACTTGGACACTTTTCATTTTTCCGCATTGAAGGACATCTTCACCAAGATTCACAAACAGCATTCAAGGCTATTTCTGGGCTGATTAAAGCTTATAATCTTCCGTTTTCAGTGCTGTTAGCGACACTAGGACAACCGAGTTACCCTGGGGTCGCCAATTTCATAGATTTGCTCTCCCAGCAACCAAGTATAGAGCATTTCGGTGGTGTGGTGCGTGGTGGCACATTTGTTTTGCTGACAGATGAAACAACTGTCATAGCTGATTTTATGTTGCCTTACTTGCTGAACCAGCGTAGTAGCTCTATCTGCAGTTTGCTGGTGAAACCATCTGATAATTTGGCATCTGTTCTCGGAATTATTGGTAATGGAGAAGACGCTCATATTTGTTTCGAGCAAGGCACTTATACCTTGAACTCCCCCTTAGTTTTGAACAATAAAGGACATCTTACAATTACCGGTAGTGGTAAGGGAACGAGGATTATTGCCCCTGGGATGGAGACAGTCATTGAATTCTCCAATTGTAAAAGTGTCTCAATGAGCAATTGTTATTTAGAAAACTCTGCAAGTTCGGGAACTGTCCCACCCGGATTTGCTAAAAATAGTCAAGATATCAGAGGTGTACTCACTTTTATTAACTGCCCTTCTGTTGAGCTAGAAAAACTTTCCCTACGATCGGCTCACCAAGTTGTGCGTTCTGCCAGTTGTGTCACTGTTCGGCAAGCCTTATCTGTTCCCCAGACACAGGTTAGAATTCGCAACTGTGATTTGCAAGTTGGTTATCAACAAATTGGTATTTTATTGATTAATGTAGAGCGATCGCAAATTGAAGGGAACCAAATTGAGGCTTGGGGTGATAGCCTCCATACCAAGGAAATCTTATTAAAGATACCTGAATATCACCTACGACTATTACCTCGCTTGATTGCCAATGCCTACTTAGGGACTAAGAAACCCAGAGGAGGCGCAACTTCTCAAAGGTTTGACCAATGTAATGTTCGGCTTGAATTTTCCGGGCAGTCAATTCGCTTTAAATCAGACTTAGAAAGTAGGGATTGGACGGAATTGGTGACGGCTCAAAATCGTTTTGTCCGAAGCCGTCAGGATTTACTGAAGGCTGTCAAACAACTAGCACGGCGAATTCTTTTGGAGAAAGAGTTTCGTGTCTCTCAGTCTGCATTTGATGACTGGTATCAGAGAATCACTAAAATATCTGAATGTAGAATTGCTTCTCAAGGTATTACTGTTGCCGGTTATCGCGCTGATGAAGTTCGCATTCTTAACAACACGATTCGGGACTGCTTACAAGGAATTCACATTGGCATTAGTCCACGTTCCAGTCATAAGGCTGGTTCGATTTTACTAACAGGAAATCATATTACAGTATTAGCTCCAATCGATCAGGTTCGAGAAAGACATGGAGTTTATGTCAGTAGTTGTGACAGTTTGATCGTTGAAAATAATTACTTGCAATGTCTAAAGAATACTCGTGACCGAACAATGGAAGGCATTCGTATTTCTGGACGCTTAGGACCTCTAGTCATCATTCGTCAGAATTATCTCACAGGCTTTAACCCCTATGGCATTTACTTCAACCCACTTGATGCTTATGGGGCTGAAAAAAAGCAGTGGCTAGTGGCAGATAATATTGCAACTAACACGAGTACCTTTATGAAAGTTGTTTCTAATCGTCCTGGAGAAGAAGGAGAACAGATTGTTGGTAAGGTTCGGGATTCTAATAATTTTCAATAAGATATCTTTCTGTCTCCTGCTTTATTTTTGCTATACTTTAAGCAGCGCGGTAACTAATAGTTAGTAGGCAATGAACGGATGGTACACGACGTGGAGCGAAACGAAGCGAAGTCAATGCCTGATGGTAAAGAGTTGCAGGTCGATACCTGGGCTGTGTTAGGGGGGGTCAGCATGAGGCTCCCCCGCTCTTGTTAGGGTAATTTCGTTAATGTCAAATCCTCCCCATCGAATTCGCAGGCTGCGCTATTGGCTTTCTACCAGCAGTCAGACTGAGGCTTTTGCCCTTCGTAAGTACCTACACGATCGCTTTTCTGAGGAACTACTTCCTGTGTTGGAAAGCGTATTCGACGAAATTGCTAACGGCGATCGCGTCATCCATATCCCCAAGTTAGAACTTCATCTGAAAGTCACTGCTGAACAGGAATTGATGGAGGTGTTACCTGAGTTAATCCAACAGCAACTCAAGGAACAATTGCAGGGGATAAATTGGCCAACAATCCCCACGACTCAGCCAGAAGTGGTTGGGCAAGAAGCGACAAGCCAAGAAAACCAATTCGCTACCTTAGTTCACTATTTGCAGACGGGTTCAGTGATGTGGGAAATTGCCCATGTTCGAGCATCTGAAATAGCGGTTGACTTAAGGGAAACCTACCATCAACAGCGATCGCAATTACTTGATTACCTGCGTCACCAAAATGAATCTCTTTCCTTTTATTTTCGCTTGCTCCAACTTATTCCTGTAGAGGAATTGCCCATTATAGTTAATACTCTATCTGAGCGTATCTCACACAGATGGAGAACGGCAGTAGTAGAATTGATAACTTCAGTCTTAGCATCAAGGCAAAGTTTTTTCAATCGGCACACTCAATTACAATTGACGGCAGCCATCTTGTCAGAAAGTTGTAACGGAAGAGAAAGCAACAAGATTCCTGACTTTGCCCCCATTTTGGATAACATATTATCGCGGGAACAGAAAAAGACAATTAATGATTTCATCGCTTCCCTTCCGACATCTGCTGCTATTCTATTTGAGCAGAAACAAGAAATCAATCCTAAATTGACTAATACTACTCCAGAGACAGTTATTTGGGAAAATCAGGAAACAGAAGAAGAACTGAATGCTCACAAGGAGCAACAGCAATCAATTGATCCCACTTCAGAGACAGTTATTTGGGAAAATCAGGAAACAGAAGAAGAACTGAATG
>JASJBX010000187.1 GCA_030066295.1 Crocosphaera sp. | reverse complement strand
AGCGATCGCAGTTTCCAGAATTTACTGGTTTTCATGGCTTCAACTTTTTGATGGGCTTTTTGTAATTCAATTTCATACTGTTTAATGGTATCAGTCTTATCAGATAATATTAATTGTTTATTACGATGTTGAACCTCCTTTAATGCTAGTTTTCTACCAACAAATGTATGAGTTACAGCTAAGAGTTCAGTAGAGTTGATATTTTTTTCTAAAAGTTTTTTGAAATCATCAACAGATAAACGAGCAAGATTATGTTCTGCTTCTAAATCCAAATTATTTGTAATGATATCGACATTTTCTAAATTATCACATACCTTAACATAATCCCTAGCCGAACAACGATTAAAATATTGTGGATTGAGCATATAATCAATATGACTATCAATATTTGTTACCCAATCAGGATAATCAATCTTACCCTTATAACATCCAGTTTGCATCTCTTCCTTCGTTAATGTCAGATGAATCCAAGGATATTTGTCTACATCAAAAATATTAGATTTATGATGTCCTTGACGAGAATTCCATAGAGGTGATGCAAGACAATAAATAATTCCTTCAGACTGAGTTACTCTTACCATCTCAGCAAAAGCCTTCTCAATGTTAATAATATGTTCCATGGTGGCAAAGCAGTAAACTAAATCAAAAGTATTATCTTCTATGTTCATCTTTTCAGCAGACATTTGATAATACTTTGCTTTTTCATGGGTATAATCCTGACCCACTTCCTCTATAATGTCTATTCCACATACTTCTGTAGCCCCAAAGTCTACAAAATAACTGACATCTTTTCCTCGATTGCAACCCACAACCAATACTTTCTTATTCTTAACATTGATGTAAGTGTTAGCTACATCTGCGTGATAAGAATTGTAATCCATAATTTATCTAATCCTTTTTCAATTATCAATAATTTTGAGTTTTTCCATTTTATTCAATAGCAAAACCTAACTTTTTTTTTAGCTTAAACCAAAGCGATCGCAGTTTCCAGAATTTACTGGTTTTCATCGCTTCGAGTTCTTCTGTTAAGCTTTGAATTTGTTGTTGATAGCGTTGCATCTCAACTGATAAATCCTGAGATTGTTGGATTGATTGATATTGATTAATTTCTTGTTGATGGGAGTGGATAATTGTCTCCATCTTCTTTTGAGTTTGACTTAATTCTTGTGACAAAGAATAACGCAAAACTGATTCTAAGACAGGGCTAGAAGTAGAGTTCAATTGAGTATTAACCGGAACAAAAATTCCTTTTACTTTTTTGTCCAAAGATGTCACTTCTGATGTCATAACTGGCTCTCTTTCTAACTCCTCTAATGGATGATGATCCAGTAATTCCTTGTACAATTCTAAATAGGCATCAGCTTGTACTGAAAGAGAGTATTTTTCTTTAATTAATTTACGACAATTCTCTCCCATTTTCGCTCTTTTTTCTGGGGTTTTAAACAGAGTTAAAATGGCTTGAGCTAAAGCAGAATAATTCCCTGCTGGCACTAATTTCCCAGTGATATTATCCTGAACTAAATCCGGTAAACCCCCTATCTCAAATCCCACGACAGGAGTACCACAACTCATGGACTCTAGCATGGTATTAGGTAAATTATCTTCTAGGGAAGGTAAGAGAAAGATATCGGCTGCGGAATAGATTTCTGCTAACTTATCATCCGACTTAATTTGTCCTAAAGAAACCACAGGAATTTTCAGAGAATTCAGTTGCTCATTCGGTAAGCCAAAGGACAATAATTTAACTTTTTCCTGTTGAACCGCAATATAAAATCTTTCATCTTCTAAACACACTTCAAGGGCTTTAATCATTTCTTCAAATCCCTTGCGTTTTTCATTACCATTATCCGCACCAATCAATAAAGTGAAGCCATTGGCTTTAATCCCTAAGCTTTCTTTGGCTTTTGTTTTTGCAATCGGAATAAATCGATTGGTTTCCACACCATTAGGAATCACTTCAACCCGTTGATGTTTAAATAAAGCACTTTTACGGACACAATCAGCTAACCAATAACTCGGAGTCACAAGGGTTAAATTCACCCCTGATAATAAATCTAATTTATCTTGCAAAATAGCTGTGGCTAACCCAAAGTGATCCTCTTTTAATTGAGGACAACGATCGCAAGTTGTTTGATACCCCTCACAGCCAGCAGAATAGTGACATCCTCCTGTAAACGCCCACATATCATGAAGGGTCCAAACAATAGGTTTACCCAGACTGGCCAACCGTTTCAGGGTTTGAGGGGACTGGAACATAGCCACCCAATGCAACTGGATAATATCAGCCGTTTGCACTTCTTCCACCTGACTCATATCCCATCCAGGATAGGGAAAATTGAACAAGGTATTAGACAAATCCGTACGATTTTCGTTGATATAATGGGTCTGTAAAGCGTTAAAGGGGTCGGTTTGCCTTGTATCTGGGCATGGCAGAGATTGAACGACCCCCACCGTCTCATCCCCAGACAGCTTATACCTAGCCAACAGTAAAGATTGTTGTCCGGCTTGTTGTAGTCCCTTGTGTAAACGATAAGCAGCCCTAGCTGCCCCTCCACCGCTATCAATGGTGTTTAACTGGAGAACTTTTAGGGCAGGTGTTTGGTTGCTACCCGAAACAAATACTTGTGGCCAATAACTGGGGCGAGATTCCACTGCTTCCACAAATAAAGAGTCTGGTTTACGAATTCGACCTTCTTTGGTGACATCTAAGCCAAAGTGGTCAAAATTCGCAATTCTTGACTCGTGGGCTTGACAAACTTTCACATCCGTAAAGCCTGTTTTTCTTAAAATCCGTTCAAGAGAATAGCGATCGTACATCCATTGATGAACCTCCCCACTGAGACGAAATTTACCCACTTTGAGGGCAACTTCATCAAAATCATCGGTTTTAGGGTTAAAAGAAAAAGACGGAGGGATCTGATCTTTGAGGGGACGCAATAACTTAATTAAATTTTCCCCTTCTATGCCAATGCGTTCGATAATAAAAGATTCATTGGGAATGTTCTCATCCGCTAAATACATAGCCATTTCGCCCCCAGATTGATGACGGGCGACTTGGTCGAACATTTCTAGTAAAATCCAGTCATATTTCACCATTGCTTCGGTTGAACCTTGGCTGGCTTCTTCTAAATATTTAAGATATAGTTTAGCCAAACTTTCTAAGTTAGGAACAACCACTCGAATTAACCCGTTGGGTCGTAAAACACGGTGACATTCTTCTAAAAATCTTTCGGCTTCTCCTTGGGTAAAATGTTCTAGGACATGGGAATGATAAACCACGTCAAAGGAAGCATCGTCAAAAGGAATGCCTTGCCGTAAATCATGGGCTATAACTCCTTCTTGAGTGGAGACAAAATCAACATTTGTCCAATCGGGATGAAAGTGAGAACCGCAACCTAAGTTAAGGTATTTCATGGATGACAATAGTTTAATGAATTAACAATAAAATTAGATGAGATTTAACCTATTTTTTCAAATTCGACATAGAGAGTTTGTCCAGGAAACCACTTTCTTAATCCTTTTTTTAAGACGGTTTCATAATAGGACATGGCTGGTTCGCTGAAGACAAACTTACCCAAGGGAGAAACGGAACACCAATAATCTCGATAACTGGTTAAATAACCGGTTACATGACAGTCTGCTAGGGGTTCTATTTTGACTTTTGTTAGTTTAATGGGAAAGAGATTTTCTAGGGATTTAAAGGTTTCAGCAGACCATTGTGTCATGTGATGGGGGGGCATATCTAATAAACAATATTGATGTTTCAAAAAGCTGTGGGCATTGGGAACCCCTAAAATTAATTTGCCCCCTGGTTTGAGAACTTCCACAGACCAACGAATAAAATCTTTAGGATTGCTAACGTGTTCTAATACTTGAAAACTACACACAGCATCATAAGATTCAGGATAATTTTCAGCGACATTTTGTAAGTCTATTGGTTTAACCGGTAACTGTTTTTCCTCCGCCACCTTAACCGCGTGGTCATTGAGTTCGAGTCCCGTTATGGTAATGCCTTGTTCTTGTGCTTTTTCAATGAAAAATCCAAATCCTGAACCAACTTCCAAGACGTTTGTACACCCTGATAAGTCTTGTAAAGCCAGAGAATATTCCCATTTTTCGCTGCTATAATACCATTCAAATTGATCTAACTGAGCGTATAAGTTTCCCGATCCCACTGTATCAAGAGGAGCAAAAAAGTTTAATTTAGTCTGATCGCATTGATAGAGACAAATTTCGGGATGTCCTTTTAATTCCTCGGTAATATCTAGTTGAGTATGAAGTTTCCAGTCATCAATCAACTTTTGCGCGGGCATTCTTTCTAAAAGGGTGACAGAAGGAGAACCGGTGAGAGGACTAACCACTGATAGATGAGGTGGGGTTTCTCTGTTTCTAGCATTGGCTTTAAATTGTTCCCTAACACTCATCTGAGTGGAGAATAAAGGAGAGGTCAAAATGGCCTCTTTTAAGCGAATCCAGCGTTGTCTAATTTTCCAGAATTTACTTGATTCCATGGCTTCAACAATTGCTTGTCCTTGTTGAAGTTGTTCCGTTAATTCAGATGTCTTACTATAAACAGAATGATATTGAGATTCGATGACTTGCTGTTGTTCTTTTAGATGTGTTTGTTCTAATTCCTCGCGTTTTTCCTCTAATTCTTGGTAAAGACTAAAAGTGGTATCCGCAGCTAATAATTGAGAAAAGATGTGGCGATCGCTGGTTTGATTGGGTAAGACATAATTAGGATGATTAAGGGTGAATTGATTTCCTTGAATAAATGGTTCTGATCTCTGAGGAACGGTAGGATAAAAACTAGGATATTCTTCTGTTTCTAACCCATACACCAGGTCAACAGAAGGGGTAATGGCCACACCATGTTGGGACCAAGATGCTAAATTCCAGGCTAAGGTTCCATCCTTTAATTGCTCATTAACATTAGCTTTAAGTTGTCTTGTCCAATATTTCTGTTCTTGGGGATCAACAAACATTCCTTTGATCAACTCAAGATCATATACTTGTGGCCACTGTTTGAGTTGACTATCATAATGTTGCCAAACCCGCTTCCAGGTAGCCCAACCTAAATAATGAGGATACAGGGAAAAATCATAGCTATGTTCCAAAACGGAGGGCTGTTGATGTCCTTTAATCCCGTTAATATGGGTGATTCGTTCATCTTGGCGATAATCGGTCAATAAGCGTTCACAAAAGGCAAAAAAGCTCAGGGATGGGTAACAAGTTTCCTCTAAGATAACCACTTCTTCCACCTGAGAAAAGATCCAATTCAAGGCCGTTGCCATTTTTTGAGAGGGATCTAAATAGCTGTCACACAAATGGGTCGACACCTCAGTCTTCCCATCAATCTGTTGAATCAGTTCCCGTGTTTGCTGACATTTGTCTTCTATTTCAGGAGACGGGGCCCCATTGGCGAAGATCAGTAGGGTTTGAGGATTAACTTGCGCGATCGCATCGAGAATTTTTTGGGTCAACTGCGGACGATGACCGATAAACAGGGCAATAGGTGCAGAATATACCATTATTTTTTGTGAATCATTAAGGGCAATATTAAGAAAAAATCGGGTGACTTGGGGTTAGGGGAGACGACGCAAAACGATCATAGAATCCCGTTCCACCAGTCCTAAATCAGCCGTAATGACACTCCATCCTGCTTGTTGAGCAACAGAATACATAGTGGCTCGATTATTGCGGGGCCACCAAATTTCCTCGTCTGGTTGTTGTTGGAACGTAACTGGAACGCCTCCTTTTTCCCAACCATAATCATCTAATTTATTCCAATCCCCGTATTGATGAATGGCCAACCCTCCGGGTTTGACTTTGGGTAAAGCATTTTTGAGAATTTCAGCAATATTGTCGATGTTGTTGTGACATAAAACCCCAAAAGACCAAAAAAAGTCGAAATAGTCATCTTCTACCGCAGAAAAGGAATTATCCCCAGCCACATGACACTTTAATCGCCCCTCATAATTTTCGGGTTGAAGCCATTGTGTTACGTCCTGAAAGTCGATCACCTGTAATTCCCCTTCGGGAATATATTTTAAAATTGCTCTCGACCAGGACCCTTTCCCTGGACCGAGTTCTAAGACCTTCCCATCGGGTTTCAGATGGGGAACAACGGCTTTGAGAAACACTTCTCGATAGGAAGCCCCTGAGAGTTTTTCCTCTTCGATACGGGTGTCGTTGGCAACGAGAGAAAGTACGTCACCGCTATCGTATCCGTAGTCAAATTCCTGTTTGAGCCAGTCTAGGGTAGGCATGATTGTTACTTAGTTTCCTCTCAACTGTTGTTAATTAAATAATGAAAAAAGTCATCTTAAAGTTTTTGAATCCATCGGGCAGTATAATCCACTTCGTGTAATTTATAGGAAAGTTGCCGTTCTTGGAAGAATTCATCCACCGCTTTTCTGCACCCCGGCCAATGGCCATAGTCATCAAAGGAAATAAAGCCACCCGGAACCACCGCATCATAAAAGGTTTCTAAACAGAGTTTAACGGGAATATACCAATCTGCATCAATGTTGAGTAAGGCAATTTTGGGAATATTAACGGTGGGAAATGTATCATCAAACCATCCTTTGAGAACTTCCACCTTAGTCATATCGGCGTTGACTAGGTTCAAAACGGTTAACACTTTTGAGAGATCCCCTACGACTTCTCCTACATATTCTTTGGCTTCTTCTTCGTCTTCTTCGGTGGTTTCAGGCATTCCTTGAAAAGAGTCAAAAAACCAAGCTTTGCGCTCATATTTATAAGAGTTGGTGGCAAAATGGGCTAGGATGGCCGCGGTTCCCCCATTAAAGACCCCACACTCTACCACATCCCCTGGAATATTCTCCGAATCAATCCGTTGGGATAGATTATAAAGACTTTCCATCCTTTCTGGCCCCACTAGGGTAAAGGGTTTAATTTTGGCTTTAATATATTCTAAATGCTTATTTTCCTGAATAATAGGGGAATGTGTTTCGTTTTCATCCATTGTTACCACCAATTGATCACTCTCAGCCGCCACAGCAACAGTCTGGGGGGTTTCTGGTATGTCCAAAATCATCGATTCACTCACAGCCCCTTCCCATTGAGGGAGATCGTTTTCTGGGTTAAGTCCCAGTTTGCCTTTGACTTTAAACCATTTTTGTCTCAGTTTCCAAAATTTACTCGACTTCATGCCTGTAATCTGTTCTTTGGTTGTAATAATTTGTTGTTGAAGTTGACGCAAATTTTCCTGTCCTTGTTCAATTTGTTGTCGCTGTTTCCCCAGTTGCTCCCGTTGATAATAGAAGTTTGGTTCATTGAGAAAAATATAAACACGACTATACGCATCTGCCTCGGCATTCACCATGACGAACGGAGGATGTTCTATTGTGCCTATGGATTGGGTGGGTAAATTGGCCAAAGGATGATTATCTTTTTTAAACGTAGCGTCGGTTCCAAAACCAATATTGGTTACTAAATTGACATCGGGTAAGACAGTCAACCCATTTTGTGACCAACAACTATAACCCCAAGGAAAATCCCAAGTATCCATTTTCCCTTGATAGGTTCGCTCTAATAAATCTGTCCAATATTGGTGTTCATGGGAATCAGGAAAAACGGCCCCCAGTTTGCCACTGTCACGAAAAGTTGGCCAGTCTTCCATCCCGACATCATAATGTTTCCAGGCTCGTCTCCAGGTTGCCCAACCCCAAACATGAGGATATTTAGAAAAATAATAACTGTATTGAGTTCGACTCTGCCCCAGTTGAAAGTTATCACCACTGATGTGCATTATTCTTTCATCATGGCGATAATAGTCTAGTAAGGTTTGGCAAAATTGAAAAAAAGATGTCCCCGGTAAACAATCATCTTCAAGGATAATGGCTTCTTCTACCTGGGAAAACACCCAATCTAAACCGCTAGAAATCCGTTTCTTACAGCCTAAGTTTTTCTCGGCAAAATTAGTGAGAACTTCACACTCCCAATCTACTTGTTGAATAATCGCTCTGGTTTGTCGGCATTTTTCCTCATCGGCTTCTGATGCTGGCCCATCAGCCACGACTAACAATTTTTTCGGTTTTACTGTAGCAATCGCATTAAATACCCTTTGCGTTAGTTCAGGACGCTTAAATATAAGAAAAGCGACTGGAGTTGTCAGATTCATAATGATTTAGTTTCAATGAGTTATGGTTGATTGTGTATGATTGTATATTAGTAAAACGTTTTTAAAATACATTGACTGTATTCTAATTTGATCCTTACGATATAGTCTTACTTAAAGACTATGCCTACCCGTAGACGTTATCGAATTTTATTTGTTCCATCAACACAACAAAAAAATATCAGTGTCGATTAAATTTATTTTACTTTCTGAAAATTTTCAAATAAAATAAGTTATGAAAACAACAATTTTTAACAAAAACAAAACATTAGTAAATTTCAAGAAAAAAGAAGATAATGCAATTGGTTTTATCTTGATTTTTTTATCGCCTGAGGGATAGGGTAAGAGAAAAAAGAACTGAAATTATTATCGATTTTATCCATCAACGGTTAATCTACTGATATTTCTGATAACTCAACACAGTATTTTGTAATAACATAGCCACTGTCATGGGTCCTACACCCCCAGGAACCGGGGTAATATAACCACTCACCTGAGACACAGAGTCAAACTCAAAATCCCCTACCAATTTCGACGCTCCCTCTTCTGTTATAATCCGATTAATCCCCACATCAATGGCCACAGATCCGGGTTTAACCATGTCCCCTGTAATTAAATTGGGTTTTCCTACCGCAGCGATGATAATATC
>JASJBX010000036.1 GCA_030066295.1 Crocosphaera sp. | reverse complement strand
GAAGCATTAGAATTTAGTGACTTACATTTTTATATGTTACGTTGGAGCGATCGCTGGTTATTAGCGAGTTTAAAACGGATGCGAGAAAAATGGGATATTGTGGAAGATGGCTATTTTCAGGCGAAATATAAACAAATGGGTTGGCGACGTTATGGAGCAATTATTGAACCCCTTGTTAAACGTTTAACCTTTGGTATGGGTAATCATTTTATCACTAGGGCGATCGCTTGGTTAGATCATCCTTTTAACAACTTTTTAACCCAACGTCATGCTCATCAACAAGGCCAATTAAGTTCAAATAAATCCAATTATTTTTAAATCTTGAATTTATCTGGTAATAACTTACTATTAACAAGGAAAAATGTCGAAAATAACACGGAGGAAAGCCCTTTATTTAGGAAGTGCCACTTTGGTCGCTATTGTGGCCGGTAAAACCTTGACTCAACCCCCAACACTCAAACATTTTGGGTCAAAAAAAGGTTTAATCTATGGTTCTGCTGGTGCTTATAAGAGGCTTTCTAAGGATAAAGAATTTGCTCGCCGTTTTGTCGCAGAATGTGCCATGTTAACCCCTGAAAATGACCTAAAATGGAGACACATTCACCCCCAACCGAACCAATACGATTTTAGCAAAGGGGACTGGTTACTTAAACTCGCTCAGCGTCATCGCTTAAAAATGCGAGGTCATACCTTAGTATGGCATTCAGGGTTACCAAACTGGGTTAAAGAAACCGTTAACTCGCAAAATGCTGAGGCCATATTAATCGATCATATTCAGACAGTTGCTGGTCATTATCGAGGAAAAATTCACTCTTGGGACGTGGTTAACGAGGCCATTCTTGTTGAAGATGAACACCCCTTGGGGTTACGTAAAAGTCGTTGGTTTAAGTGGTTAGGGGAAGATTACATTGAGTTAGCGTTTAGAGTAGCAGCAGAAGCTGATCCCAAGGCAATGCTATTTTATAATGACTACGGTTTAGACTATAACATTGCTTACGATAGAAAGCGACAAGAGGCGGTTTTAAAGCTATTAGAACGCTTAAAAGCTAAAGGAGTTCCGATTCATGGTTTAGGACTACAAGCACATTTATCAGGGGCAGAGACTAGATTTAATGCTGAGAAATTAAGGGAATTTTTAGCTGATGTTGCTAGTTTAGATTTAAAAATTATGGTAACAGAATTAGATGTATCAGATCAGGGATTACCTTATGATTATTTAGAGAGGGATCAACGAGTTGCTGATGTTTACGAAATGTATTTAAGTGCAGTTTTAGATGAACCCAACGTTATTGGGGTTGTTACTTGGGGACTCAGCGATCGCTATACTTGGTTATCTAACTTTCGTCCTCGTAAAGATCACGAACCCGTTCGAGTTTTGCCATTAGATCGAGAATTGACACCTAAGTTAGCTTGGGAAAGTATGGTAAAAGTATTTGAAGGATTAAGTTGAAAAACGACTCCGTAGATTGTGTAATTTGTTGCGGAAAAATCCAAAATAGGAATTGGGTGGATTCATGGGATCAGCCAGAAGTTCCGGCTTAGTGGCTTTTATAATTTCTGGAATCCACAAAGCTTTGATTTTGGCTTCTGAACTAAGATGACAGATCAAAGAGAAGATACGGGCAGAGTTAAGGGGTGGCACTCTTTCAACGGGAAACAGATCAAATATCTGTTCTTTGATACCTTTACGCCCTCCAGTACGCTGTTCTATGAAAAAGTAATCATATAGATTAACACAGGGATCGTCGTCTTGATGGTTTCTGCGCCACTCCAACCAAGCATCAAAAGCTGCAATCAGTTGGGGACTCTCCCCTTCACAAAAATGCTCTGCAATCATCTTTCCCGTGGCTTCCGTCGCCGATGACACAGGCATCAGGCGATCGCGGCCTAAAGCAGCACAAAAACCGGCCAAGGCAATTCCTCTTAAGGGATCACTCCCACCCCGTAAAAATTCCTCGGCTGATAACCAAGAGACATTATAGCCAGCATGAGCTAAAATCGCCTCTCGGCGACCTTCTATTTCCTGACGCTGATAATTAACATTATGGGAATATCCTGTGATTTTTGAAAGACGGGCTGGTAAAATTCTATCGGCTAAAGAAGCCCGTCGATGAATGCGCGTAAAGGTGTTTAAAGGAATGCCCGCAGCAGACGCTACACTGAGAAGCACGCGAGAATCACGCCCCCCAGACAGTAATAAGGTCAAGTCATCAGGAGCGTTTAGAGTGGCAAACCCCTCTATAGCGGTTTGGATGGCAGTCCTTAATATCGCATAAATCTCTTGATCCTTATACTTTTCTGTCATTGGCATGACTAACGGACGAGATTTAGGAATCCCCTCGGTTAAATCCAAGATTTGAGTGGGCAAAAGACGAGAAACTCCTGGTATTTTCGAGTGTGGTGGTGGATACCACGAAATGCCTCTCACTTTTCCGGTTACTGTTGCATGGGGGGAAGGTTGCCACTGACTACTTGTTTTTGATTGATTTATTTTGAGAACAGTTTCAATCAAAGTGGGGCTACTACTTGCCCATAAATTGCCGTCAGTATCTCGACCATAGTAACAACCTAACATGGCCGAAGCATCAGGATGAATGTGTTCCCCACTAACTAAAATCCAACGACCTGCCCATCCTTCATAAAGACTTGTGATGTCTTGAGTTCGTACTTTTTTTAATTCTTCTAGAGGGGTGCTATATTCAGGCCGAGTATCCACTGCAATGCCTAAAATAAACCAAGTTGTCCCATCTAAGTCAACGACTTTACTGACCCGTAAGTCTGGATCAGTAGATAATACTAAAGAATTACCTAATGGGAA
Organism: Crocosphaera sp.; assembly: GCA_030066295.1. Classification (GTDB taxonomy): domain Bacteria; phylum Cyanobacteriota; class Cyanobacteriia; order Cyanobacteriales; family Microcystaceae; genus Crocosphaera. The sequence goes on along the minus strand of JASJBX010000036.1, from coordinate 20,095 downwards.
GAAATGCCAATCTGAACGGGCTAAAAACTCCCTCGGTCCAACGATAAACTGACGACGATGGACTCGAACTAATTGCTCTGAACTATTTTGCTTCATTAAATTTTGTCTCTTATTAAAATAAATTTGTTAGTTAAAACAATTTGATTGTATCTCAATCTTGTCTTGAAGGTTAAGAAGGTTATTATTGTTTAGTATTGGTTAGATTTTTTAGTTAATTTCCATCAAATCTTCAACTATTTTGAGCCAATAATTTTCCTTGGAAGATTTTAACCAGAGTCATCATAAACCAACATAGAGAAAATGGAAATACAGGATACCAAATTGTACTTACGTTAATTAGACCATCTAAATTAAATAACCCTTGAATCCCTATATCTTGACTCCAAAGTACACTAGCCAATATTGATACAAATAAAACACCGAAAATAAAAAATTGAGGGTTGAGATTACTAATAAAGTTATTTTTCGCCTTCTTGAATAAGACAAATTCTTTAAGAGTTTGCCAATTAATAAATAGACCATACCCAATCATCACAGGTGTAAAAGTAACAGTTAACCAGATGGCATTAAAGGAATGAAACAGGAGTGCAAGAGAAACAAAGAAACCTCGTAAAGTTCGGCTAAAAAGTGATAAAAAAAAGAATCCTTCAAAGAGTAAAGTCCCTATTCTCATCCCTTCATATAAGAGAGGGGTTTGAGATATAAAAGGAGCTAAAGGATTTAAAGGCAATCCTGAAATAGCAGCGTTAACATTCTTATCCAGAACTAGGTTAGCAATTAACTCCCGATAAACCAACCATTGTCCATTAAAAGATACTTTGAAGATAGCTGAAGATAAAAATAAAGCAGATATCATGACTAAGATTGAACGAGCAGGTAAAAAGTAAATCCAATGAGATTCGGATGGAGAAACAGAGATACCATTTTTGCGGTATTCTATAAATGAATCAACTGAATAAGTTTTTCCCCAACAGTTATTAATTACCATAAAAAATGGTATATAAAAAGCCATAAGAACTGTGCCATGTTCAGCATCCGTAGCTGTATGAAATGCTTCTATTAAACTACCTAATACCAAAACAAAGAAAGTAGCTATACGAGTTTTATATCCAAACAGTAGAATAAATAGGGCGAAAACTAAACTAGATTCAAGGACATTAAAAAATACAATCGGTAAAGGTTCTCCTAAACCTGGAAAAAAATATCTTAGTAGATAGAGATTATAATGCCAATGGACTGCTGGCAAACCACTTAAGTGATCAAAAAATTGTGTACTCAGATGCCAAAGATAAAATAGACAAAATAGAATCCTAAAAATGCCTAAACTACCAGCAGCATTAGGTTCAGGTTGCATAAACCATTGATTGATTTTGAAGTTTATTTGCTGAGGGATTTTTACGTTACTTCTCATAATTTGGTAAATCAGCTTGATTAAATTTTATTATTTATATAGTCGTCGATCATAAATGAACCTAAAAGATTCTCACTACTAGGTTTATCTCTATCTAACGGAGGCACATTTAGGGGAAAAACATCCCAAGTTATTTGCCAATATTCAACTGATTCTATATCAGTTCTGTTAAGGATTCTTGGAATAGTCTGTGCTAAATAAGTACGGTTAGCTGTTGCTAAATTTGGATCATCACTTTCAAAGGCATAATTAAGGACTGCTTTTGCTATTCTTGTACGTCCTCTAGGCATTATATCTGAAGGCTTTAAGACATAGGATTCACCAGATTTACTATGAACCCTAACTTCAACTATTGAAGCTGTTGAGTCAGGAAAACCCTTTGAATATGTACTATACACCGCCCAAGTCATTATTGGCCAAGTTGTTATTCTTTTAGCAACAATAGGCAGACCTAAAATGAACAGAAAAAGAGCAATTTTGGTGATTTTTAAAATATTGTTGTGTCGAGTATTATCCATATAAATTTGTTGATTAGTTTCTCATAACGTATAATAATTAACTAATTTTAATTAACTTTACCTTCAAAGTTGACAGACTTAAATCTAACATGAGACCCCATCGCCGACAGTTTGTACTTGGTTCCCTATCTTTTAAACCTTATGAGGACTGGTTTTGTCAAGAGATTGAACCGAATCTTTGGATTTCCCATTGTCCTGACTTACGCATCGGTTGGACAAAAGATGTTAATGGGGTAACTTGGGTTTTGTTAGGGTTAGCCATAGAATCCCTACTAGAAAAATTAGACCCTTTAGCAGAAATTGCCCAAACACCTACCTCAAACGTACCAGAACTATACACTACTTGGTCAGGCCGTTGGTTGTTAGTGGGAAATGGTGAAATTCATTTGGATGCCAGTGGGTTATTAGGTTGTTACTATGGTATTCGTGATGGGCAAATGTGGGTATCCAGTAGTCCTGTTTTACTGGCAGACATTTTAGAGTTAAACCAAGCTTCAGATATAGATTCGAGATTCTTACAATATGAAACAGGGATTTCTTGGTTTACTCCACCTTTATCGCCTTTTCATGGGATTCAACATCTTTTGCCTTCTCAAGTTCTTAACTTCAGGCAGCAAACCATCGAACCCCGGCCTTTAATGCCCACTATAGATAAAAATCGTAGCTATGAGGAGTTATTAGAGGCAGTTAAAACCAGTTTAATGACGATTTTACGGCGTTTATCTCATATTAGTCCTCAACTTTGGTTAGGTTTGACTGCTGGTTATGATTCACGCTTAATGTTAGTTTTGAGTCGCATGGCTAATATTGAAGTGTTAACCTTTACTCGTAAAGCAGGAAGAACATCCATTGCTGACCTTATTGTACCGCCACAATTAGCCGATGAATGTGGTTATTCTCATCTGTTTAAAACCGTTGGCAAGGAAGATATCAGTAAAAAACAATTACTATTAGAACATAGTGGCCATAATATTTCTCAAGGAGACGCAGAACCTTTTTTAAAAGGAGTTCGTGAAGGGATGACAGGTATTTCTTTCGGGGGTCATGGGTTTGCGATCGCTAGTGGTTTTGCTAAGTTAAGAACGTTATCTGCAACCTTTGATGATCCAGACATAACAGCCAAAGAAATTGCTTATCTTTTTCAAGAATCGGATAATTCTACGGCCACAGAAGGGTTAAAACAATGGTTAGCTTGGGTGAAAAAATATCCTCAAAAAAATTTGGATTGGCGCGATCGCTTTTATTTAGAACAACGACAAGGAGGTTGGTTATCGACCAAAGAACAAGTTTATGATTTGGCTGTATTAGAGAGATTTCCAATTCTTAATTGTGCTAATATTTATTGCCTATTGCTGAGTATTAAAGAAGAGAAACGTCTAGGTTCTTTAGTACAAGAAGAATTAATAAGTCAATGTATGCCAGAGATACTTAAATATCCCTTTAACCCCGATGATTCTTATTTTGGAATTCATGAAATTATAAATAGTAAATCCTGGCAATTACCTGCATATATTAGTTATAAACTGACAGGGAAATTTAGATGGGTTTGGCGTTCTTTAATTTTATCTAAAAACATCTTATAAGTTGGGTATTGCCTACCCTACAAAATCATTACCAACGACAAGAATTTGGACTTTCTTTTTGAATAATTCTAAAATCCATAAAATACATTTTCCAGTTAGTTTTATCAGTCTTCCAGGTGGGATCATTGACAATATTATTGGTTATATAAATTTGCCCTTTATATTCAAAAGTCATCGGTACTTCATAACCCACTTTTTTCCATTTTAAAATTAACTTTTTGAATTCTACAACGGGTAAACTATGACCTTTTAAAGTACGATATTGATGTCCTGTTTTATATTTTTTATCATCAATCTCTAAAAAATAAACCGAATCTTCTTGATAATTCCATATTTTTAATGGGTTATTTCTTAGTAATAAATGATTCGAGCCTTCTCCCTCTGTTTTCAAATTACTAAACATCGAAAAATTACCGGCTGTTCTTAATCCAAAATAAGATGTCATTCCAAATAAGAATAGTACAATGGGGAAAATGAGCAACATATTAGAACTCTTTGAAATAATAATGGGAACACCTTGCCATTGCATGGGTTGTGATTTAGAAAATCTTTCTTGAAGAATGGGGAAAAGTAGAATAATAGCAGCAAGATTAAAGAGAATTCCCGCTATGGTTTTCCAGTTATTTATTGGTAGAAAATGATGATTAATGAGAGAGAGAAAACCTAGTAAAAGTGTTAAGTAAATATATAAATAAATTCTTTTGACTTTAACTTTATTGGGTAAAGTTAAACTATCTCCCAGTAATTGATAATAGTTATCAGGAATAAACATAATGAGAAATGGTAAAATTAAGGACCCAAAATCCACAAAACCAATTAAAGCTAAAACGGAGTGCATTATCCAAGAATATAAAATCATCGGGCCTTGCAATTGAGGTATAAGCAAGAAAATTCCTCCTACTAATTCCCAAGCAACGACCACAACTGCATTGGATAAAACAATCACGGCTTTAACTTGTCCAGGGAGAGTCAAAAGCGCAATAATTGAAGTCGTTATCAGGATTATAGTTGCTACGCTTAGGGCTGTAATTTTCAGAAAATTCCATCTTATTCCAGAAACAAAATTGATAAATTTTTTTAATATCGTTAGCTTCCATAATATAAAAAATATACCAGCACAAATAATCAAAGCTGTTGGTATAAAGAGAATGTTTGTTTTCAGCATATCATAGATAGCAAATAACATCCCTCCTGTACAAGAAACATTAGGATTAAAAAAATCAGTATTAAATTTATGGAACCCCGCTATTGTATAGATAAGTATGGTAAAGATTTGTAGAATAGGTCGAATTAGGTTAAAATAGAACTCTGCTGAAACTTGTCTAGGATAGCGAATCCATCCATAAATAGCAGTAGCTATCAAAGTAAAATTAGTAAAAATAACTAGATTCACATGATTAGCAACTTCAGGAAAATGAAATAAGAGAAAATATAAATTATTTAAACTGAGAAACGCTATAAATTTAAACAAATTTATTTTGCTCGCAATCATAGTGATAGCAACTACAATAAAAAAAGTAGTAAACCCTGGATCTTTCCACTTTTCTGTCATTTCCATTAGGATTCCTACCATATATAAAATGGCTAAGATTGAAAATTTTTGCATATTTTTTATGAGAATAATTTAGTCTATAAAAAATCAAAATACTATGTTCAGGTTTATTTGTCAATGAGTATCAAACAAAAAGCAATTAAAGGTGTCATTTGGTCAGCAATTCAAAACTGGGGAACTCAAGCAGTTTCTTTTATTGTATTTTTTGTTCTCGCCCGTTTATTAAGTCCAGAAGATTTCGGTTTAGTGGCATTAGCTAATGTTTTTTTAGCCTTTATGAGTATTTTTTTAGAACAAGGATTTGCTCAAGCTATTATACAAAGACAAGAGTTAGAAGCCGAACATTTAGATACAGCCTTTTGGACAAATCTAGGAATAGGTTTAATACTAGCAATAGCTGGCTTTTTGAGTTCAGATTTTGTGGCTAACCAGTTTGTTGAATCGAACTTAACCCCAATTTTACAATGTTTTTCAGTCTTATTTATTATTGCTGCTTTATCCAAAATACAACAAGCCATCTTAGAACGTAAATTTGAATATAAAGCCATTGCTTTACGTTGGTTATTCGGGACAACCATAGGGGGAGTTGTGGGTATAATTATGGCTTTTAATGGCTTTGGGGTTTGGAGTTTAGTGGCACAACAAATGGTTCATGAAACCGTTGGCACAATTGTTCTTTGGACATCTAGTGATTGGCGGCCTAAATTTCGTTTTTCCCCTACCCATTTTCGACATATTTTTAGTTTCGGTATTAGTATTTTAGGGTTTAATTTTATTAGCTTTTTTAATAATCGAGTTAATGATTTTTTAATTGGTTATTTTTTAAATCCTGTTGTATTAGGTTACTATACTATTGCCTATCGTTTACTAAAAGTAATGATGGACTTATTAGTTAAAACAACCACAAATGTTGCTTTACCAACATTTTCGAGATTAAGAACAGACTTAGATAAATTTCGCCAAACCTTTTATACTGTTACACAATTAACCAGTGTGATTGCCTTTCCTTGTTTTTTTGGAATGGCAATTTTGGCACCAGAATTAATCAAAGTGTTATTTGGAGAAAAATGGCTACCTGTTATTCCATTAATACAAATATTAACGGTGATGGGACTCTTTCGCTCTGTCTCTTTTTTCAAAAGTTCGGTTATAATATCGATGGGTAAGCCCACTTGGTCTTTATATTTAAAGATTGTTGGTGTTATCCTCAATTTTATTCTCTTTGCTATTGCTTACCGTTGGGGAATTATTGCCGTGACTATGGCCTATACTGTTCGTACTATTATCGTTTTTCCTATCGGTCAATGGGCAGTTAGTTTATTAATAAAAACCCCTATGGCAACCTATTTAAGTCAATTTATTTCCCCCTTATTAAGTGCTATCATTATGTCTATTGGTCTTATAGGAATTAAAACTTTACTGATAGAAATATTATCTCCTATTCCTTTAATTATTATTTGTACAATTTCTGGGATGGTTATTTATGGGGTAGCTATTCGTTTACTAGCCCCTACAATCTGGCAAGAATTACTACAATTAATTAACCTTGCCAAATCTAAGTCTTAGACTTGATCCTAATCAAAATCATAACATCGTAAATCCCACTTACTATCGATCTCCACAATTAAACCTGATTTTGGCATATAATCTATGTTGACGCAGTCAAACTGCCTAATATCATCTGCTTCAAATTTAGTTTCTTTGTTAGTAAAAAATTCTTTGCCACCAATCACCCAACTTCCGTATAATCCGTCTGGGGCTTTTTCTACTAGAGCAGAATTCAATTCAAAGGCGGCTTCTCCAGAACATTCTTCAGGTTCTTGAGTTCGTACTCTTAATAAAGTATTAAAACCAAGATAAATATCAAACTTCACACAGCTTCCAACTTTGAAAACTCCCTTCGTATTCTGATAAATTGTCTCTTCATTGGCAATGTAAGTTTGGCCATCGATTTGCCAAGTTCCCTTTAATTTTTGATCAAAAGTATAGTGTTCTGTCTCCGATACCCATGACCCCTTTGAACTTTGGGGAAATGTATTAATGATGCCATAAATCTCCTGGCGATTTTTTCCTCTTGGTGGACTCGGTCCTTGATTGGTTTCTTGGTTTGTATCATCGTCATCATCATCGTCTTCTTCATTGCCGTTAAAGATGACTGGCAATAAAGAACTAAAATCCCCATTTTCTAAATTAATTAACAATAATACCCCACTAATTATGCCAGCAAAAATGCAGCTTACTAAAAGATAATTTTTAACTCTAATCATTCGATTAACCTCCCGAAACCCATCATTTTAAAAACATCAAGTTCTAGATGTAAATACCTTTTAAATAAAAATTTAACTCGTTGAGATTTATAAGTTAATATAGCATTATTGTACAATAAAATTACTTCGTCAGTGTTATCTCGAACTCCTATCACAAATTTAACCCTTTTGTTTTAAATCCATCTGTCATGAACCAATCTCCTTTAAGGTTTTCCCTGGTTATCCCTACTTATAACCGTCCCGAACGCTTAAAAACTTGTTTAGATTCTATTAAAAACCTCAATTATCCAGGCGATCGCTTTGAAGTGATTATTGTTGATGATGGTAGCCAAGAACCCCTAGATAATTTAGTTAATCCTTACCGTAATCAACTTAATCTTACCTTAATTCGTCAAAGCAATGCCGGCCCAGCAACGGCCCGTAATACAGGGGCCAATGCAGCTAAAGGTGAGTATTTAGCCTTTACGGATGATGACTGCACCTTAGATAAAAACTGGCTTTCAGCCCTGGAAAATGGCTTCTCTAAGGCAGAAAAAGCCCTCATAGGGGGAAAAACCATCAACGATCTCCCTGACAATCCTTACTCAACAGCTAGTCAATTACTGATTGATTACATTTACGACTACTATAACAACAAGTCCCATCAACCCACATTTTTTGCCTCCAATAATTTTGCCCTGTCTAGAGATTTATTCAAGAAAGTAGGACAGTTTGATGTGACCTTTCCGTTAGCAGCCGGAGAAGATAGGGAATTTTGCGATCGCTGGCTATTTAGTGGCTATCCATTACAATATATTCCTGAAGCAATAATCTATCACTCTCATCATTTGAGTTTATCTAAATTTTGGCGACAACATTTTAATTATGGTTGTGGGGCTTATTATTTTCATCAACTTCGTTCCCAACGAAATCAAACCTCCCTCAAAGTTGAACCTTTAAACTTTTATTGGAAACTCTTAACCTATCCCGTTACTACTAAACATAACCCATCATCACAACTCCTTCTTTGTAGTCTATTATTTATATCACAATTCGCCAATGCTTATGGTTTTTTTATTTCCCAACAAAAAAAGGGCGTTGTGCAAAATTGACACTCTCACCGCTAACATTCGTGTAACGGGGGTCTTCGCCCGACATTCAAGATAAACTAGGGACAGAGATAAACGATTCTGTCCCCAAAGTAATATGAGTGAACTACCCACATCGAATTTATGGTGTGGGGCTTCTTGCGGAGGAAGCTAAACCAAACCACCAGCTGCTTGAAGACGCGCCCTGGCTCGTTTATAGGCACTGGTTGCCTTGATTTGTTCCATAGGGCTTTCCCCCTTACTGGCTTCTTCTAAACGGGTTTGAGCAGCCTTAAACTCTTCTTGGGCTGCTTCTTTATCGATGGTATCTGCTGCTTCGGCGGAGTTGACTAAGACTTTGATTTCATCTTGTTCGACTTCAGCAAAGCCACCCATAACGGCGATACTTTTCCATTCCTTATCGGGACGAACCCGCATCACACCAGTATCCAAAGCGGTTAATAGAGGAGCGTGGCCGCTGAGTATGCCTAGTTGCCCAGAGGTGCTGGGTAAAATGGCTTCTTGTACCTCACCGTCCCAAACGGTCTTATCCGGGGTAATGACACGAACTGTTAATGGCATATCAGTGATTAATTATCGGTTATTAGTGCTAAGTAGGGGCAAACCCTGTTCACCCCTACCAGTAAGACAAATCAAACAAGACTTAAGCTTGTTGTAGTTTTTCGGCTTTAGCTTTAGCTTCGGCGATGTCTCCTACTAAGTAAAAGGCTTGTTCGGGGAGATCATCCAATTCACCACTGAGAATCATTTGGAACCCTTTGATGGTGTCGGCTAAGGACACATATTTTCCAGGGGAACCAGTGAAGACTTCCGCCACGAAGAAGGGTTGAGATAAAAAACGCTCAATTTTCCGCGCTCTATCTACGGTACGACGATCATCTTCTGATAATTCGTCTAAACCGAGAATGGCGATAATATCCTGTAATTCCTTGTACCGTTGTAGGGTAGATTGCACAGCACGGGCGGTGTCGTAGTGTTCATCCCCAACGACATTGGGCTGTAACATGGTGCTGGTAGAATCGAGGGGATCAACCGCAGGATAAATCCCTTTAGACGCTAAAGCACGGGATAATACAGTGGTTCCGTCTAAGTGAGCGAAGGTGGTAGCAGGAGCGGGGTCGGTTAAGTCATCCGCAGGGACGTATACCGCTTGGATGGAGGTAATAGACCCTTCTTTGGTGGAGGTGATACGCTCTTGTAAGTCTCCTACGTCGGTACCGAGAGTAGGCTGATATCCTACCGCAGAAGGCATCCGTCCTAAGAGTGCGGATACTTCGGAACCGGCTTGTACGAAACGGAAAATATTATCAACAAATAACAATACGTCTTGCTTGTTGACATCACGGAAGTATTCCGCCATGGTCAAACCAGATAAACCCACCCGCATTCTAGCTCCGGGGGGTTCGTTCATTTGTCCGTACACTAGGGCAATTTTCGATTCTGAGAGGTTATCGGGGTTAATTACCTTAGATTCGATCATTTCGTTGTAGAGGTCATTTCCTTCGCGGGTGCGTTCCCCTACTCCAGCGAACACGGATACCCCTCCGTGTTGGATGGCGATGTTGTTGATCAACTCCATCATAATAACGGTTTTGCCCACACCTGCTCCGCCAAACAGACCGATTTTTCCACCTTGACGATAAGGGGTGAGAAGATCGATCACCTTAATCCCAGTTTCAAAGACTTTGGGTTTGGTGGATAATTCCGTTAATTTAGGGGCAGGACGGTGAATAGGAGAGGTTTCTTCGTTACCCACGTCTCCCATTTCGTCTACGGGTTCCCCTAAGACGTTAAAAATACGACCTAGGGTGGCTTTACCCACGGGAACGCTGATAGGGGCACCGCTATCAACAATTTCCATGCCTCTGACTAAACCATCAGTCCCACTCATGGCAACGGCGCGGACTTGGTTATCACCGAGCAATTGTTGCACTTCACAGGTTACGGAAACGTCTTCCCCTGCGGAGTTTTTGCCTTCTACTTTGAGGGCATTATAAATACGGGGTAATTTACCACTGGGAAATTCAGCATCGACCACAGGACCGATGACTTGAGTGATTTTACCAACGCTTGTTTCTTGTGTTGTAGCTACCATGCTTATCTTTGATGTTTGGGGATTAACTTATTAATTTGGCTAAGCGATAATGTTTAACCCTTCGGCCATGCTCGGGGCTAACATCGAGCGGAGTCGAGATGTTAATGTTATTTTTGCCACCCTATAGATTACCACTTCTGGGTCATTGGGGAAATGGGTTATCCTGGTTTTGGGATGAGTGAATGTTAAGGGTAGTTAATATATTTGAGGATTTATGGAAAAAAATGAGGGCAAACCGCCCTCCTTCTCAGGATTAATAGGCTAAGGTTTCTAGGGTTTCTCGCAGATAAGAGCGAACCTGTTGATCGAGGGACTCGACATCGGCGTTGTTGTCTTGTTGGGCTTGCCATTGTTGAAACCCTGAACACTCGGCGATCGCCTGTTGGAGATTTTCCCAAACCTCTGCTTCTGTGTGATGATTGGCTGTAATGCTTGAGTTTGTCATCGGTTTATTTTTGTCTAATTTGGCTCGGTGGTTCTAGCATAACTCAGGTTATTTTGTTGTTGCTGATATCTATTACACAATTCTGAAGAAATTATGAAGGTTTTTCGGTGAGATTTGATGATGGGGGAAGACTGGGAACGAGAAAGATTTTGTTGACTCGTAACCCCAATACGGTAACATTCTTGAGAACTTCCTCGCAGGGAATCGCTTCAGTGTTTGACCAAGTTTTATCTGAGGTTAATAAGACCCCTAAAACACTGACAGGAACTTGTACAAATAGGTTAAAAAACAAAAAAGCGATCGCAGCTATCAGTAATCCCAAAATTCGCCACTGTGGTAACATGGATGCGGTTATGGCGGCGAAGGGAGCGACTTGATAAACTGACCACCCCACCCCTAATAATCCGATGGCAGCAAGTCCATGAAAAATTTTGTTTTTTCTTGTTCTCAAAAGTCTCAAAATTTTTCGTTGTTCTTCTGTTAAACTGTTGGGTCTTATGGATAACAAAAGAAGACTAAAAAAGTCGAAAGGTTTTGTCCATTGCATCCAAAGAATAGGAACTATCCCAATGATGCCAACTAAAGCCAATTCTATCCAGTAAAATGACCAAGGATCACTCACGGCTAATCCGATCCAGGTGACAATTAATAATAGGGGAGCAAGGGCTAAACCGGCTAAATGGATCCATAAAAAGGGTTCCAGGCGAAAGTTATTCATGGGCTTCCTTTGTTGATAAGCTGAAAAATAGTCATTAATTCTTATGGTTATGATAGCAAATCTTTATTCTTTTTTCCGACTCAAGAAACAAGACTTAATTAAGGTCTTATTATTGGTCTTTTTCTTGTTGGTTTTAACCGCTTGTCAAACCACCACCGTTCCTTTAGAATTTGCCCCTGATGCTAACATTGTCCAACAAGCGATCGCTTTACAACTCAACCAACGCTTAACCCCCCTTAGTGAACAATTAAAGACAGAAAAACCTCAGCTAGATATTAGCAATATTAATGTCAAAAAAATAGACCCTGTTACCATTGCTAACCTCCCTAGTTATCATCTAACGGGAACCTATAATTTAAAGCTCATTCTCCCCCGTCAAAAAGTTAAACAAATTAACAATAAATTTGATGTTTATCTACAACGACAAGCTGAAGGAAAAACCTGGCGACTTCTCAGTAAAGATAACAAAACCTCTAGGGAAGAATCTATCTGGAAAAGTTATTTAATCATTGATAATTAAAAAATAAACACTTACATGAATGAAGAATTTATGTTAACAATGTTTCTAGTTTTCCTAACACTTCATCCATGACATCACTAGAAACAGTTTCCACAAAATGAGCATTTCTAGCTTGACAGTCGATACTTCTAATTTGATCGACTAAAATAACCCCATAAGTTTGCATAGATTGAGGTAACACCACTTCAAACGGCCAACCTTTCTGACGACTGGTAATAGGACAAATCAAAATCAGTTTAGAGATACGATTATAAGCTAAAGGTGACATCACTAAACAGGGACGATAACCAGCTTGTTCGCTTCCAGTACGAGGATTTAATTCTAATCTAATAATATTCCCTCTTTCAGGTATTTTACCATCAATTTTTACCAATTTTCTTCTCCTTCTGCTTCTCCCCAGTCAATTTCTTCATGTTGTGCTTCAGGGTCACTATCTTTCAATAACTGATCAAGATTATATTTCGGTTTAGTTGAAGAGAGAATTAAGCATTCATTTTCCAGGGATAGACTTAGCTTTACTCCTTCTTGCCATCCTAGTTGTTTAATAATCTCTTGAGGTAGTCTGATTCCCAGAGAATTACCCCATTTTGTTATTTTTTGAACTGTCATATTTTTGAGAGTGATGAGTTTATACAATGACTATACCATAAATATATTTATATAGAAGATGAGTAGTCGTTGTAGAGACATAATACTATTATGTCTCTACAACGTATAATTTTCTTGTAATTATTCAACGAGTGAACTAAAAAACTAATCCCTGATTTCAGTCAACATCCAATCTTTAATCAAATCGTTAACTTGATCAGGTATTTCATCATGGGGACAATGACCAGCTTCTAGATAATATTCTGTTAAATTAGGATAATATTGACGATATTTTTCTCCTCTCTGTTTTGCATTCATCCAAGGATCTTTTTCTCCCCATAACATTAATAAGGGATGAGGTAATTCTTGTAATAAATGGTCTACAGTTTCCCCTTGTGGTGTTTTGAATACCGAAGCAAACACTTGTGCTGCACCCTCATCACAAGAAGGACGATAAATGTCATTAATTAATTGTTCTGTTACTGCCTCTTTATTATAATAAACTTTATTGAGTGTTTTACGAATATTTCCAGGACGACGCATATATTGAAATAATAAATAACTGGCCCAAGGTTGTAATAATACAGAACGAATTATGGTTTGTATTTTCTTAGGTTTTGCGGGGTTCTGACTATCACTAAAAGGTCCTGCACTGTTGAGCAAAATCACTCCTTTAGCGGTTTCTGGACACTGAGAGGCGACACAAAGAGAGGCATATCCCCCTAAAGAGTTACCCGCTAAAACAACCGGTTGACCGATCATTTCTGTAATAAACGCTTGTAGTTGATCCCGCCAAAGATCACCACTATACTGTAATTTGGGTTTTGCAGAGCGACCAAATCCTAATAAGTCAATGGCCCAAACTTCAAACTCTTGTTGTAATTGAGCAATATTTTTCTGCCAATGATCGGTAGATGCACCAAACCCATGTATTAATAGTAATGGGGGTAGATGGGTCTGTTTTTTTCCAGCTTGAACATAGTGAATATTATGCCCTTGCCATTGCCAATATTGTCCATTGGGAGAACTTTGGGCGGGAAAGTCAACTATTTGCATGGTGATCGCAGTTTGTAAACTAATGTAAACATTTTCTCTAGTTTAACGGCGCAAGGGTCAAGTTAACAACTATAGCAGTTCCCATACTGTAAGGGACAAAAGTGATTGCTTTGAGGCAGGAGGCAGGAGGCAGGAGTTAGGGCGAAGCCTCATGAGTACGAGAAACGTTATATTATATTTGACCCATATCAACAATTTGACTGATTAATTGCGCTTCGGTTGTGGCCGGTTCTAAACAAGATAACCCTTGACAGACTAAACCGATCGCATTGTTAGGTAAATTTTCATCTAAACGATAAGCAGTCGTGGGAAAATATTGAGTTATTAATTTAGGTAATAGGGTACGATTGGTTCTCACTAAACAGCCGAAATGATACCAATCTAAAGCGGTTAATAAACTGGGACAAGCGCGAGGAGATTGACTCAAAACATGACTAAATGCTTGTAATCCTTGTTCTGCTTTATGCAAATAGTCTAAATTATCGGTTAACCTGGCTAATCGGACTAAATTACTGATAGCAATACCATTGGCCGAAGGTGTGGCATTATCGATATAACTGCGTTCACGAACTAATAAATCATGACTATTATCGGCTGCATTGTTATAGTAACCTCCCGTTTCTATACTCCAGAATAATTCATCAAATTCCTGTTGAATTTCGATGGCTTTGTCTAACCATTCAGTTGATTGAGGATTAGCTGTTTGTAAATCTAACAAAGCTTTTATGAAAAAAGCATAGTCTTCTGATTGAGCTAAAATTGAGGGGTTTCCTTCGTAATTAAGACGGTGTAATCGTCGGTTCAACCATTGTTTTTCTAAGATAAATTCGGTTGCTTTAAGGGCTAATTGCCAGTATAACGGGTTATTAAACACCCCATAAGCCCTAGCTAAACCGGAAATCATTAACCCATTCCAAGCCACAATCATTTTAGTATCTGTGACGGTAGGAATACGTCCGGGCCAGTTAATGGTTTTCGCGTCTTGATTATTTTTAGCGGGTTTAAATGTATCTAAATTATTGCGAGACGTACCATATCGTTCCCGAAACAGTTTATCTAAAATCCCTTCTATCCTATCAGAAATTTGACCACTATTGCGCCGTTGTAAAACATTTTTTCCTTCAAAGTTGCCCTCTAGGGTAACAGTAAAGTTTTCCGTTAATTCTTCTAATTCATCTGAAGTTAAGAGTTCTTGTAACTGTTCATATTCCCACACATAAAAAGCCCCTTCTTCTGGTTCTGTGTCGTTTTTCGTCACAAAACTATCCGCATCTTGAGAGGCGTAAAAATAACCCTCTGGGGCTGTCATTTCCCGTTGTAACCATTGTACCGTCAAAGCGATCGCCCGTTCAAAAGCGGGTTCTGTTTGGCCGTTACTCCAAAGATTGGCTAAATACTCGACAATTTGCCCATTATCGTAGAGCATTTTCTCAAAATGGGGAACTGTCCACGTTGAATCCACCGTATAACGATGAAATCCGCCCCCTACCTGGTCAAAGATTCCGCCTAAGGCTAAATCGATGCCCCTTTGTATCACTAATTTTTCTCTTTCTTCTGTTTCTCCGAATAAAAAACGAGTGCCTTCTAAAGCTAAATTACTATAAGGAATCATGGGAAAACAAGGACGACCAAAATCTTCAGCCGTCACTTTAATTATTTTGGTATTAATATCAACACCCCGATAAATTAATTGAGCATTATTAACATCAATATCGCTAGTTTTTAACGTAACCGATTGTTGTAAACCTTTTAAAATTTCTTGTTTAAATCCGTTTAATTTTTCTTTCTCCACGTCATAAAAATGACGAATCGATTGTAAGACTTGTAAGAAACCCGGACGACCATAACGGGGTTCAACGGGAAAATAAGTTCCGCCATAAAAGGGAACTAAATCACTGGGGGTAAGAAAAATATTTAATGGCCAACCCCCTTGTATCCCCATCATTTGTAGAGAACTCATGTAAATACTATCGAGGTCTGGACGTTCTTCTCGGTCTACTTTTATGGGGACAAAATTATTATTAAGATAGGTTGCGATCGCTACATCACAAAAGGCTTCTCCTTCCATTACTGTACACCAATGACAGCTAGAATAGCCAATAGAAAGAAAAACGGGTTTATTTTCATTTTTTGCCGTTTCCAGGGCCTCTTCGCACCAATACCACCAATTGATAGGGTTTTCAGCGTGTTTACGAAGGTAGAGACTTTGGGTATTGGCCAAACGATTAGGCATAATTTATCCGGATCAAAATCTAACTTTTTTATCCTACCATCTTCGGTTCAGTGAGTGTGAGGAGAATTAAAAAATCGTTAGTCTTTCTTATGTTGTATTCTATTTATTTTGTTGAATTATGTCCTATACTAATGTTATCAGAAAACCTCTTGTTATTGCTCACCGTGGGGCTAGTGCTTTTCGTCCTGAACATACGTTAGAAGCTTATGAATTAGCCATTGAGTTAGGGGCAAATTTTATTGAACCTGACTTAGTGTTAACTCGAGATAAGGTATTAATTGCCCGTCATGAAAATGAATTGTCAGAAACAACAAATATCGCAGAAATTGCTAATTTTACTGATAGAAAAACCACCAAAATGATTGATGGTAATGCTGTAACGGGATGGTTTGCAGAGGATTTTACTTTAGCAGAAGTAAAAACGTTACGAGTTAAGGAACGTATTCCTCATATTCGTCCTGAGAATAGACAATTTGATGGACTTTTTCAGATTCCAACTTTTAGAGAAATTATTACGCTTGTTAAACAAAAAAGTCAACAGTTAGGTTGTAAGATTGGTATTTATCCCGAAACTAAGCACCCCACTTTTTTTGCCAAAGAAGGAAGATTTTATACAGGGAATAAACATAATAAATTAATCAATATTTGTTTAGGAGAGTTATTAATAAATACTTTAATTGCAGAAAATTTTACCGATCCTGATTACATCTTTGTTCAATCTTTTGAGTTTCAGAATTTAATTGAATTAAAAACAAAAATTATGCCAAGATTAGGGGTTGATTTTCCTTTAATTCAGCTTTATGGTTCGACTATTTTACCCACTGAAAATAGTTTCCAATCGCCTTATGATATTATATATAATGCCCAAAAAAATGAAGATATTTTGACAATTTATGGTGACTTAGTTAAGACTAATCCAAGGGGGATATTCGATAGGTTAACGGGTTATGGTCACTTAAGCAATCTAGATACTTTACAGTATATTAGTAATACTTATGCTTCTGGTATTGGGGTGTGGAAAAATAGTATTTTAACCCCTGTTTCTAGGTCTTTAATCCATAATGCCCATCAAGCAGGTTTATTGCTTCATTGTTATACATTACGTCCAGAAGAAACTTATTTAAGCTTAAAACCTGATGGAACATTACAAACCATAAGAGAAGAAATTGAACAATTAATTAATATGGGAGTTGATGGTTTCTTTTGTGATGATCCGGCGATTTGTCGTCAAGTTGTGGATGCTATACCGCTACGCGAAAGGCAAAAGGCAAAAGGCAATCATTAGGTGAGAAAAGAGTTTCAGAGTTTGTCAATGTCCTAGCCAAAATGGGTAGTGCTATATATTTAGACTCACATCTTGCACCTTCGATTAAACTAGCTAGTTTAGAGAGGGAACAGGGAACAGGGAACGGGCAACAGGGTGGATTTTGAGCGTAACTTCTTAAGAATTGATTTTCTTTGTTTTGTTGTTGAGTTTTCCTGTACTGGTGCAAGATATCAGTAGACTGACAGGGATGCGATCGCATCCCTATTGATTATCTACACTTGAAAACTTTCTTCAGGGGTTCCTTCATGAACGGTTTTCACCCATTTTAAGCGTTTGGGACGAACGGACATCCGGGCAGTCACACAGGGCATAATAATTAACCAGTGCATCATATACACCGTTCCCCGTAAGGTTTGCCAACCCAAGCGAAAGATATCCAAAAATCCTAATTTTTCTTGATCTTTGATCCGACGTAAACCGGTGAACATTCCCCAAAATGACAAAGATAACATCAACCCAGTCAATGGCCCCAACAAGGGTAAACGATGACGAGTGATCACCATCATCAGATCAGGAATAGCTGCAGTGGGGAGAAGATACTGCATCAAAATGAAGGAGATCAGATCGAATTTTTTCCCTAACCCCATGGGTTGATTAATCATAAACCGCCAATAATCTAGATACCTTTGATAACCCCCTTCGGCCCAACGGTTGCGTTGATGCCATAACGCTGTGGCAGTGGTAACCCCTTCTTCTTCTACCGCCGGATGATTTAAAAAGCCAATTTTCCAGTTATCCAGATGCAAACGCATGGTTAAATCTAAATCATCGGTGATGGTTTGTTCATTCCATCCTCCACAGCTAATTAAAGCACTACGGCGCACAAATTGACCGTTACCCCGTAATTCTCCAATGCCACCGATGGCGATGCGTTTTTGTTGGAAAAAGCTGTCTAACGCCATTTCGGCTGCCTGTCCTTTGGTCCAGAAGTTTAGGGGTTCATTGGCGATCTGTTTTCTGACTTGGACGGCCCCGATATTTTTTTGATTAAATAAGGGAACCACTCGTTTTAATAAGTCTGGGGTGACTTTGGCATCGGCATCAAACACCGCAATAATATCCCCTTGAGTTTTGGGAAACACCCCATTTAGGGCCCCAGACTTACCCCCTTGGGCCCCGGCTGCACGATGAATCACATTCAGTTGAGGATATTCTTTGCTTAAGCGATCGAGAATGTCTGGGGTTTTATCGGTGCTATGATCATCGACAATCCAAAGATCGTATTTTTCGGTAGGATAATCTAAATTACACAATTGCGTGACTAATTTACCGATAACCGCTTCTTCGTTTTTGGCTGCTACTAATAGGGAGACAGAAGGGGCCTGTTGTAACGCTTCTCCTGATAAGGGTTCAGGAATGGGATCGGGTTTGGCGAAAATGAGACGACACGCTTGTAAGGTAAAAAGGGTGGTTAAGGCAATAATCAACCAGGTTCCCCAAGCCACTAAATGGAGACTGATGACAATAGCCCAAACCGCCATCAACATAAAGGCTGCTTTTTTCCGTCTTCCAGATAGTCCCTGGAAAAAATCGCTTCTAAACTCTTCTTCTTCGTCTTCGGGATCTGACCATTCGCATAATAGGGAACTGATGGGGTCTAAGTTGTCTGGTTCTTCGTTGTCTATCCAGTAGTTTTTTGCCATAATTCAAGGGTTAGTTTAATGTTGTTTTTTACTATGAATAACAGGGGACGATGAATTTTGATCCCCTGTCTTTGTTAATCTTGTTTAGTCCATATTCTAACGAAAAATGCTCATGGTTTTGCTACGGGTTAACGGTTATTGCCCTTGACTGATTGTATAACCTGAGTGTCTAGGGGTTTGATCGTCTTTGAGAGATCGTCTACCCCCACCCATTTTGCCCATAATTGAACAATTTGTTGCTCCCATGGGTCATACTTGTTGTCTTGATTAATATTTAAACGCCAAGGGATAGGAATACTAAAATAACCATTATAAGCCCCAGAGAGGACTGCTGTAATCCCAAGAATTACAGGATGGTTCCATTGAAATGCTTGTAAAATACTCAGTTTAAAGTTGTCGGAAGTTCGAGCAAAACAATACAAAGATAATAGTAAATAATTATTATCTATGATGGTTTGTTGTCGAAACTGTCTCTTTAGTTCTGTTAATGGGGTTTGATCTTTTAAGAATATCTGTAGTTTTTCTAAAGAGTGATCTAGATCAGGAATGTTTTTTAAACAGTCATTTTCTTGCTTGAAAATTAAGTTAATAATTTGTCTAAATAATAGGACATCTTTGATCATCTCTTGCTTTAGATCATTCTGTTTATTTATTTTTTCTAACTGTTTAGATAACAAGGGTTCTGTTTCATGAAAAAAGAGTATAAGGGATAAGATGTTTAAAATAAATTCTCCTGACCCCATAGAGGAATGAGTAGCTGCGATCGCCTGACAAGTTTCTCTGGATATTGTTTCATATTTAATCAAATCTATGATAATTTTTTGATTGATTATTTCCCCGTTAATTAATGTTTCTTTTCCCTTGCTCATTTTTCGAGCAATGATCACTCCGAATAAGGTTCCTCGAAAACGATTTAATAGAGATTGACTCATGATTTTTAAATTTTACCTAAAATATTGCGAGAATGCCCTCGCTATAGGCGAGGGGGAAGCATCGCAGCCGTAGGCAAGTACCCCCGAACCCTTAGCGACGGGATGAATCGCAATCAATA
>JASJBX010000186.1 GCA_030066295.1 Crocosphaera sp. | reverse complement strand
ATACAGTGCAGCCAAATTGTTGAGACTGCTGGCAGTGTCGGGATGGTTTTCCCCTAATTGTTCTTTTCTGATAGCTAAAGCTTGTTGGTAAAGGGGTTCGGCTTCTGTATATCTTCCCTGAGACTTGTAAAGTTCAGCCAAATTGTTGAGACTGGTAGCAGTGTCGGGATGGTTTTCCCCTAATTGTTCTTTTCTGATAGCTAAAGCTTGTTGGTAAAGGGGTTCGGCTTCGGAGTATCTTCCTTGAGACTGATAAAGTCCAGCCAAATTGTTGAGACTGATGGCAGTGAGGGGATGATTTTCCCCTAATTCTTGTTGAAAAATAGCTAAAGCTTGTTGGTAAAGAGGTTCGGCT
Source organism: Crocosphaera sp. (assembly GCA_030066295.1). GTDB lineage: Bacteria > Cyanobacteriota > Cyanobacteriia > Cyanobacteriales > Microcystaceae > Crocosphaera. The sequence continues at coordinate 8,148 of JASJBX010000186.1, read as the reverse complement.
TTTGTGTATCTTCCCTGAGACTCATACAGTGCAGCCAAATTGTTGAGACTGCTGGCAGTGTCGGGATGGTTTTCCCCTAATTGTTCTTTTCTGATAGCTAAAGCTTGTTGGTAAAGGGGTTCGGCTTCTGTATATCTTCCTTGGATTTGGTAAAGTTCAGCCAAATTGTTGAGACTGGTGGCAGTGGAGGGATGATTTTCCCCTAATTGTTCTTTTTCGATAGCTAAAGCTTGTTGATAAAGGGGTTCGGCTTCTGTATATCTTCCCTGAGACTTGTAAAGTGCAGCCAAATTGTTGAGACTGGTGGCAGTGGAGGGATGATTTTCCCCTAATTGTTCTTTTCTGATAGTTAAAGCTTGTTGGTAAAGGGGTTCGGCTTCTGTGTATCTTCCTTGAGACTGATAAAGTCCAGCCAAATTGTTGAGACTGGTAGCAGTGTTGGGATGGTTTTCCCCTAATTCTTGTTTAAGAATAAATAAAGCTTGTTGAAAAAGGGGTTCAGCTTCTGTATATCTTCCTTGAGACTTGTAAAGTAAAGCCAAATTGTTGAGACTGCTGGCAGTGGAGAAATGATTTTCCCCTAATTCTTGTTGACGAATAGCTAAAGCTTTTTTTGCTAAAGGGATAGCCTCATCATATTTTCCCTGTTGTAATAACTCTAATACCTTTTGAGTTAAGCGTTCCGCTTCTGCTAATGCTAATGCTTCTATTGGAGACATCTGAGACATGGTTTGTGCAAAGGTGGGTGTTACGATTTCACACTCCCAACCCCAGACTCCCGCAACTGTCGCCAGCATAATTCCTATTTTAAGTAACTTTTTCATAAAAATTTCCTCTTTCGTCTGTAATATAGCGTTTTTTTACCGATAGCACTACGGATTAGAATTAGGACATTCATGAGATTCCTCGTTCCTCGGAATGACTAATAATAACCCTACTGCTGTTTCCCCTCCTGGGAGGGTAGGGTGGGTTGCCTCCTACCGCTTGCGTTTTTTAGCCTCATATAACCATGTATCTTCCTCTGCATTAATACGACTTCCAGCAGCCAAACGAAGCTCAATTAACTGCTGACATTTTTGCCAATTTTTTTGACTTTCAGGAGAATCTTGAGGCAATAATTGAGCATATAAACAATAGGCTGCTCCAGGATTAGGAATAACGGCTTGATAGTCAGGATGATTAGCAATGCCAATGGCCATACTGAGATAATTTTTAGCCTCTTCATACCGCTTTTGATTGAATCTTGCCCACCCTATATTTTTGAAAAGACTATACCGTTGGGCTTCTAATTCTTTTCGGCTATTTTCACTCAATTGTTCTAAGGATTGATCTTTTTTTGCTAACAACGGTAAAGCTTGTTGTAAAACTTGTAGAGCCTGAGCATTCTGATTGTCTTGAATATATAAATAAGACAAATTATTATAAGCTTCAATCAATCCCCCTTGTGCTGCTTTTAAATAATGCTTTTTAGCGGACTCAACATCTTCTAAATTATGATACAAAACAGCCATTTTAAACTGAAAATTAGCTAAATTCTTCCAGAATAAACCCACCAAAATTAACAAGAGAGAACCAACAGCCAATAATTGTAAATTAGTCTTTGAAAAAAAATTGAAAATTGGCGGTTTAGGCTTTGATTTTTTAGGAGATAAATTTTGCTTCTCTTCCTCTGAATAAGATTGGATTTGCTCTAAGGTAATTAAGACTTCTTCTGCCGATTGATAGCGTTCCTTTGGTGTCATAAGAATCATTCTTTTAATAATATTTTTGAGTCCTTCTGATACATGAGGAATTAAATAATCTAAGAGAATTTGATTACTGTTAAAATCCATCGGATCTTTCGGAAAATCGCTGGGTATTCTCCCCGTTAATCCCTGAATTACAATAATTCCTAAAGCATAAAGATCGCTACTAGGTTCTGCATTTCCTTCCCATTGTTCCGGCGCACAATAATCATGATTGCCAATGCGTGTAAACGTTGATGAATACTCGGTTTTTGTCACTGAACCAAAATCAATGAGAGTGAGGGAATTATCATCATCTCGTCGAATAATATTATCGGGTTTTATATCTCGATGAACTAACCCTTGTTTATGAATAAATTTAAGAAGTTTTAACATATCTTGAAGCAGTTTAATCACTTCTTTTTCCTCAAGTTTATTTCCTTCTTTCAGTTCTTCTTCATCCAAAGTTTTTCCCCGAATATACTCCATGACAAAATAAACATAACCGTCATTTTCAATGACATCGGTTTCTAGTTTAGGAGTCATAGTCTGAGAATTTTTTAAGAGGAGTAATGCTTGAGCTTCTCTTTTAAACAATTCTTTCGGTTTGTTATTAACTTGTTCATCAAGAAACTCAGGCTTAAGTTGTTTAACCACAACAATTTCATTGTTTCGTCTTAAGTCTTTCGCTTGATAAGTTTTACCGAAACCCCCTTCTCCCAATAGCTCAATAATTTGATAACGATTATCTAAGATATCGTCTCGTTTTAAAGAAAAATTATGGGGGTTAAATTGGTCATGAAAATACATTATACTCCTCCTAAAAAAGAAAATTAGTTTAACGGAAAGATTAGAGCAAACTCTTGAAATCTTTGATAACCTCAGATACAGACTGATAACGTTTTTTGGGATTATACTCTGTCATTTTCCTCAAAATAGTTACAAATTGCTCTGAGATCAATACTGTTTCTGGTAATAAGATTTGTTCACTATTAAAATCAACTTTAAACTCAGTTGGTGGTAAACCAGTTAACGCTTGAAAACCCAGAATTCCTAAAGAGAAGATATCACTACACTGACGAGGTATCCCATGAAGTTGTTCGGGAGCAGCATAACCTGGTGTTCCCATAAAACTCAGTTTATTGCTGTTATCAATCTGTTTAATTGAGCCAAAATTAATTAATACCATATCCCCATCAGGTTTTTCAATTAAATTTGATGGTTTTATATCTCTATGAATGATGTTTTTTTGATGAACAAATTCAAGAACTTTTAACAGCGTACCCACCAAATTAATTACCTTCTTTTCACTCCAAGGTTGGCTTTGATTCGATTCTAAAAGTTTTTGATTTAAGGGAGTTCCTATAACCAATTCATGAACCAAAAAATATCCGTTTTCATCTTCAAAATGGGCTAATAAACCTGGAATTTGACGATGCCAACCTAACTGATATAAAGCTCCAGCTTCTCTATCAAAATTCCTTTGAATTCTTGGGTTTGAATTAAGTCTTAACTGCTTAATAAAACATTTTTTACTTTTAAGTTGTGTATCTTCTCCTATATAAGTATTACCAAATTCTCCTTGATTTTTTAAGCTAAGAATTTTAAACCGATTAGCAATCATTTGACCAACTAAATCATGAGAACCGTAACGTTTAACCATAGGTTCTATGATAAGATGTAGATTCTTTTTAGTAACTTTATCATTAGTTTCGATTAATTCAGCTTCTCTTAAAAACTTAGTTAATTTTTCCCAAAGTTCAGGAGCAAGATTCGTTTTTATATAACCTAAAGTATATCCTAACGGTTCCATATCATCATATCTTTTTCCTTCCCAACTATCTCTTAAAATTGCTTTTTCAACTGCCTCTAAACTATCCCCTCTTTTTAAGAATAATGGGTCTAAAAAACTAATTACCTGTTCAAATGGAATCTTCTTCTCGTCGGCCATCATTATCATACTCCTCATCTTTGATAAATGGTTGGTTATCCATATTGTAGACAAGCTCAATGAACTTCTTCCACAACATCTGAACTTTCTGAACTTCATCTCAACAGATGAACTTTGTCCCCCCTGCTTTCCATACAAGTGTACTGTAATCTCTTCAAATCTCTTGAAACTTCAAGGTATTGGGTTTTGTTGTCTTGTTATGTAACATCAACAACCTTTAAAAATATTACACTCACTCAAACTGAATTTTCTGAATTTTATCAACAATTAATATTGAATTTAAAGCTAGATTTTGTCTTAAAAAGATATGAATTTTATGGATTTACTATTCCCTACAAATCAACGATTCTAGAAACAGTTGGATAGAAAAAGTCCAACAATTATTCAGTTTTCGAGAGATGTTTAACCATGTTAAATTCTGTTTCTATAAAGACTTTATTTAGTCTAACAACTTCAGGATTTATTGCTTTAGGGAGTATCTTAAGTTTGGGGATTAATTCAGCACAGGCGTTTCAAATCTTTTTTGGAGAGGATATTAATAATTCTTCTTTTATACCTTTGTCGTCTTTTTCTAATGCAACCCTTGCTGAGTCTCAGTTTCTATCTAATTTAATTGACGTAAAAACTGAAGATTTTGAAAGTTTTAATTCGGGTAATAATTTACCATTAGATTTAACATTTTCTGGCTCTACAGGTGATATTAAAGCCATGCTGTCTGGAGGAAATGGAACCATAATATCGATTCCTACTGGTTCAACAAATAGATTTGGTAGATATGCTATTTCTCCTACTAATTTTTTTGAGTTAAAAGCGGGTGCAACTAATACGTTTCAAATAGATTTTGAGATTCAAGTTGCTGCATTTGGTTTTTATGGGATTGATATTGGAGATTTTGGCGGTCAACTTGAATTAGAATTAGTAAATGGAACAACAGAAAAATTAACCGTACCTAATACGCTTGGAAATCAAGTTAATACGGATGGTTCTGTTTTATTTTATGGGTTAATTGCAGAAGATGTCTCTAAACAATTTACCAAGGTAAAATTTTTAACAACAACGGGGCGAGGTGATGTTTTTGGGTTTGATGACTTTACCGTTGGGGATATCAAACAAATCAAAAAAGTTTCTGAATCATCGTCTATTCTTTCTTTAGGAATTTTTGGATTAATTGCTCTCGGATTAGGATTTAAAATAAAGTTCAAAAAAAGATAAAATTTTCTATTGAATTCTTCTAAGAAAAGTCTAAAAGATACTGCTTTCAAGACTTGCTTAAATCAACACAGGTCTTATTTCTAGGCTTTTCTTTAATTTGTTTTTCTATAATTATTAAAAAAAGGAGATACCCGAATGTTTGAAGGTTACATAATATCCCTGGAGAATATTAGTTATGAGAACTTAACTAAGCTGATAGTAATCCAAATAAAAGCATTATTGCGTGTCATCTGCAAAAATAAAAAATCAAAAAAACTAGATATCAACACGCTGAAAATAGTCTATTGGCTTCTTATTTGGATAAATCGACGATTAAGGAACCTATCTCCCAGAAAAATCCCATTACTAAAGATTCTGGATTGTACAGAAGAAAATTGTTGACAAAAAAACGAAAAATAAATAATTAATAAATCTCTCAACATAAAAAATGAAAAGCTGTAAACTAGATAATGTAGGCAACCTGATATCTTTTATTTTAGTTGAAATTATCAGCGATCAAAAATTATGGAAAAATTATACGAAGGCAAAGCCAAAATTCTCTACAGTACCGAGAATCCCGAAGTTTTATTAACCCATTTTAAAGACGATGCCACCGCCTTTAATGCTCAAAAACGGGGAACCATTTTAGAAAAAGGCAAAATGAACTGTCAGATCACAGTGGCCTTGTTTCAATGGTTAGAATCAAAAGGTATTCCCACCCATTTAATCGAACAATCTGGCGATGATCAAATATTGGTCAAACGAGTGAAGATCATTCCCATCGAAGTGGTGGTCAGAAACATTGCCGCCGGGAGTTTATGTCGGCAAACAGGACTAGAAGAAGGATACGAATTACCCTATCCCTTAGTAGAATATTACTTTAAAAACGACGAATTAGGAGATCCCCTCCTAACCCGCGATCGCCTATTAATTTTAGACCTAGCCAGCGAAGAACAACTGGAACAACTGCAAAGCTTAGCCTTAAAAATCAACCAAAATTTACAAGAATTTTTTGCCAGTTGTCAAATCACCCTAGTAGATTTCAAACTGGAATTTGGCATTGATCACCAGGGACAAATGATACTAGCCGATGAAATCAGTCCCGATACCTGTCGACTGTGGGATCAAACCGAAACCGACCCCCAAAAGCGTGTCATGGATAAAGATCGCTTTCGTCGAGACTTAGGCAAAGTCGAAACTGCTTATCAACAAGTCCACAAGAGAGTTCTTGAGAGATTAGCTTGAAAAATTCCGAACCCCAAACCCCGAACCCCGAACCCAGAGATTGGAACAATTTGTTACAGTGAGAGTCAAAATAACGGGTAATATGGCTCGGCTGTTAGACAAGCTGTTAGCTGTCAGTTAAGTTAACCTAGGCAACGGATAACAGTAAAAACGCTATAGCTTGATTGGGTGTGTGGACGTGTCAAACCAGAGCAAAAAGTTACATTTTTCTCCCTTATTCGGGATCATTCTGACAACAACGACCGTATGGGTGACCGAAAAACCCATCAGTGGGCAAAATGTCCCATCAGTAGCCAGTATCCAAGACTCAGAAGCAAGCAATTTTGAGTTTTTGGACGCTGTAACCAGAGAATCGTGGGGTGATGAGTCTTTGACCCCCATTGAGTCTTATCCGAAAGTTTCTGCCCTCCAAGAAAGCCTATCGTCCCCCGATCAGCCTCTAGAGGAAGCAACGGCCAGATCATCCAATTACGCTATCATCCAAGATCCCTGGTTAGAACAATCTTCGGACACCGTTGACCCCTATCCTCGGGTGTCTGCCATGGAAGAAACCCTAGGGAACACTGCCCCAGTGGTCACTGTGGAGTCTAACGAGACCATCCCTTCAAATCCCCAGTTAGAGCAGACCTCAGAGGCAGTTGAGCCTTACCCGCCAGTGTCTAGCCTAAAAGAGAGTGCGAAGCCCCCTTCCCACTCAGCAACAGCCATCTCAGCCGGTGAGTCCCTCCATGATCAAGCCTCCTTGCCCCCTAACTTAGACGAAGCGATCGCCGCCGAAGCAACGACAGAGCAAGAAACGGCCCAAGACACAACAACCCCCACCGACACAGAAGACAACCCTCCCGTGGTTCCTTCCCCCGAAGTCATTCCCGCCCCGGAACCCAACCCAGAAGAAACAGAAACCACCGCAGAAGAACCGCGAGTTTTGGTGGTAGAAGTGGTGGTGGAAGGGGCTGATCCCGAATTAGAAGACCTGGTTTATAACACCATTCAAACCCGACCCGGACGAACGGCCACCCGTTCCCAACTGCAAGAAGACGTAAACGCCATTTACGCCACCGGTTTCTTCGCTAACGTACAAGTGACCCCCGCCGATACCCCGTTAGGTGTCAGAATCACCTACGCGGTGGAAGTGAACCCCATTTTAGAGCAAGTGGTGGTCAGTACGGTTCCTGATGTGGAGGATAAACGGGCCCTGCCCCCTGAGAAAGTAGCAGAAATTTTTGCAGACCAATACGGTAAAACCCTGAACCTGCGGGATCTTCAAGAAGGAATCGCAGCCATTAACGAATGGTACGCCGAACAGGGGTTTGACCTGGCGCAAGTGATTGGGTCCCCGGAAGTCAGCGACGATGGCATTGTGACCCTAGTGATTGCCGAAGGGGTGATCGAAAACATCGAAGTCCGCTTCTTTGATGCCGAAGACGAACCCGTAGACGGCAGAACCCGCAATTTCATCGTCACCCGTGAAATGCAGCTACAACCAGGGAATGTCTTCAACCGCAGAACCGCTCAATTCGATTTACAACGGATTTTTGGCTTAGGACTGTTTGAAGACGTTCGCATCTCCTTCAGTCCAGGGGAAGACCCCAGAGAAGTGATTGTTAACGTAGATGTGGTGGAAGGAAACACCGGCTCACTGGCTGCAGGGACAGGAATCAGTTCCAGCAGTGGGCTGTTTGGCACCGTCAGTTATCAAGAACAGAACTTAGGGGGGAACGGCCAAACCCTAGGGGGTGAAGTGCAAGTCGGGGAAAGAGAACTACTCCTTGATGTCAGTTTTACCGACCCTTGGATCGCTGGCGATCCCTATCGTACCGCTTATACGGTTAACGGGTTCCGCCGTCGAACCATTTCCCTTGTGTTTGATGGGGACGATTCTTCCATCCGAACCCTCAACGGCCTTGACAGTCCCCGGGTCATTCGCACAGGAGGCGGGGTTTCTTTTGCCCGGCCCTTAGCGGATAACCCCTTTACCAAACCGGACTGGCGACTCACCGCCGGGGTTAACTATCAACGGGTACAAATCGAAAACGC
>JASJBX010000185.1 GCA_030066295.1 Crocosphaera sp. | reverse complement strand
TAACCAATAGCAACCGCTAAACTAGAATTCTTAGCTAAGTTTAAAAATTCACTGGTTAAAGGCGGAATCATCACCCGTAATGCTTGAGGAAAAATGACTAAACGCATCACTAAACCTGAGTTCAAACCTAACGCTTTAGCTGCTTCCCATTGCCCCTTAGAAACTGACTGAATTCCTGAGCGCACCACTTCAGCAATAAATCCGGCGGTATAAATGGTTAATCCTGTTAACAATGTAGCAAATTCAGGGGAAAGATTCAAGCCGTTTTGGATACGTTGCATCTGGGAGTCATAGTCAGGAAATTGCCAATCTAACCCCAAAAAAATGATTAAAATTGAGACAAATCCCATCATCATTAAAACAATATTATAGGCTTTCCCCGTTGTTCCTTGTTGCATAATAACTTGAGTTTGTTTCTGCCAAATAAAAACAGCAATAATTGTCCCTAAAACTAAACTCAATATAGATAACAAACTTTGTAAATTCCCCAATGGGAAGGGAATATATATCCCTTGATTAGAGAGAAAAATAGAATTAAATATAATTAAAGGATCGTCAATTTTGGGAAACTTTAGAAAAACGGCAAAATACCAGAAAAATAGTTGTAATAATAGAGGAGTATTGCGTATTATTTCTACGTAAATTGTTGCGATTTTCTTGACTAACCAATTATCCGATAATCTTCCTATCCCAATAATTACCCCCAAAAAAAAGGCTAAAATAATCCCCGTAATCATCACTCTCAATGAGTTTAATAAACCCACTAAAATAGCGCGATAATAGGGATCAGTTGGTTGATAAGGAATAGGCGTATCACCAATATTAAAGCGAGAATTCAAGTCAGGATCGAAAATAAAACCAAACCCAAAACTTAAACCTAATTGTCTAAAATTATTAACAAGATTATTACTAAAGATAGCTATCAATAATAAAATAATTGCAACAATTATAATCTGTATAATAACTTTAATAACTCGTGAATCACGCCAAAAAGGTATTTTTTCTTGATGGGTCTTAGACATAGTATCAACATCACTAAGATTTTTCAAACAAAAAGGATTTCACAGCTTCTAAATAGCTTGTTTTCCATCGGCGATCAGGCTCTAAATAATTACCTTCTGCCCATTCATTCCAAGCTTTAACAAAAATAATTTTTTCTTCCTTTTTTTTATTGTCTACTACGCTCAATGCTTTTTCTAATGCTTTTTTAAAGTTATCGGGAGTTGAATCTAACAAGACAAAACCCTCCGAACCGCTACGAGGGGTATTATCCCAATTAGGAACAATATTGGGCAGAAAATTTGCTTCTTCGGTTACAGAAGGAATCATATAATCTATTAATTCCTGATAATTGTATCGACGGGGTATTCCCATGAATTGTTTAAGATTATTCTGCACAATCTTATTAACTTTTTGTAAAGGAGATTGACGATTTTGGTAATTAAAACGATTAATAACATCTTTGGGAGGATGAGTGGTTATAGCATCAAACCCATCTCTTCGATGGTCCCAAGAAAGACTAAAAGACATCCCCACAAAATAAATGCCTGGTAATCCATACTCTTGACTTAATTCCTGCCAATAGTCGGTAAACTCACGGGGGTTTGGTAAATCATAAGGGGCAAAAACCACAAAAATTGGCTTACCATCTACTTTTAAATAACGGGGATCTTGAAACGCCTTAACCACCGTCTCAAAATGGGCTTTGTAGTCAGCTTTACCAGGATAGGTTTGCTCTAATAAAATTTTATCAGGACTACCTAGCCAAATCCCTGTCCAAGAATGATTCGCCCAAGATAAACAAAAAGGGAAATCCGGTTCTCCTGAATCAAGCACTTCTTGGAAAGGACGTTCCAGTAATCGTTTCCCATGACCAAACCAATAATGCCAATAGCAAAATCCTTCAATTCCGTATTCTTGGTCCAGTTGGGCCTGGGCGATGCGACTTTCAGGAACCCTCAAATCATAAAACCCTAAATCAGCCGGTAAATTGGGCTGATGATGGCCAGGAAAAAGGGGTTTGGCTTTGGTTACGTTCGTCCATTCTGTAAATCCTTTACCCCACCATTGATCATTTTCTTCAATGGGGTGATATTGAGGTAAATAAAAAGCAATAACTCGTGCTTTTTTTGAAGATAATTGCTCAGAATAATTGTTCATTTTATGTAATGCTTAATTTGTCAATTTCTGGAACGGCTAACCATCCCATTTTTTTCTGCACGGAATTAATTTTCGTTTCTAAATAACGACGTTTTAGAAAGGTTTGTCGGCTTATTTCTGAACTATTACACCAACGTTGATAAGCAGGGACGGCAATTTCTGTGAGAAAGTCGCGCCATTGATTAGCTAATATCGTCGGTTCGGTTTCTTTCGCCCGAATAAACCCATTTTCTTGGATTTTTTTCCGTAGCTCCGGGTTATCCCTTAGCCGTTTTAAAGCGGACAACAGTTCTTCAATAGAAGTGGCTTCTAAGTAATCGTACTCGCTTTTTCTTTCGCAACGAAAAGCCGACTCATAACCGAGAATAGCAGGAACCCCGGTTGCCCAAGCTTGGTACAGTTTCGAGCCTGGTTTCCAACTAAAGTCCTTATCCTTTCCTACACAGCGTAGAGCAATCACCACATCCACATAACTATAATCATTCCATTTTGACGGATGGGCGACTAAATGCCAATTTAACCCTAATTCCTGTAACGATTGAGTCCATGCGGGGGATTTCATTTCAGGAATTAGATTGACATCGTAACCAAAATAGGCAATGTTTTCAAAGCGATCGCCCCTAGCTGACTCCCGTTTAATCAATCCTGACTGTCTCCAATGGGGAATATAATAACTTTCCCATAATGTCCCTAACTGTTTTGGTGTTGCTTGGGTAGGATTTTGCACAATATGCAGTTGAGCATAGGGATGACGGGGGCGATCGCCTCTGATGCAAACCATCAGTAATTTTTTATTGGGTTTTTTGTGGTCATGGAACCAAAATCGATGGGCTAAAACAATCCCTTCTTCTGGAAAAGTGGCAACTAATTCACAGGGAAAATTCTTTTTTTTCAGGTGTAAATAAGCTTGGATGGGAAGATCGTGAATCCCTAAATTTCGAGTGCCTTGGGTTCCTTGCCATTCTCCGAATAATTCCGGATCGTCGGGCAAATTTTGGGGCATATGTTTTTCAGGAACATAAAAATAGATAGGGGGTAATTGCTCATTCATAAGATTAATAATTGAATAACATATGGGTTTAACATTACTGTCAATTTGGGGTTATCGTTAATCATTAGTACCTCTTCTGTGGAGAAGAGGTATGGTCATCAAAGCCTTACTTATAATTATCTAAAGGGTGGAGAATATAATAACCCTCCTTCTGTCCAGAGGTTATTCGGTCCGCGATCGAGTCCCAACGGTTCACCGATATTTCGCTCATAGATTTCTCCATAATTACCGACGTGCTTAACCGCACGGGCTGCAAAATCATTGGGTAATCCCATGCCTTCCCCTAATTTATCGTCCAATCCTAAAAAGCGTCTGATATTGGGATCTTCGCTATTGTCAAAGGTGCTGATATTTTCGGAATTAATCCCCAATTCTTCGGCTTGAATTAAGGAAAAGGTAATCCATTTAACTGCATCAAACCAACCAGAATCATTATTTTTCACCGCAGGACCCAGGGGTTCTTTCGATAAAACCACGTTTAAGATAGCGTGGTCATTGCGATTGGGTAAAATGGAGCGACGGGCCACCAATTGAGAGCGATCGGCGGTTACCCCTTCGCAACGGCCCTCTTGATAGGCGGCATAGAGTGCGTCTACGTCTTCAAAGGTAACGGGGTTATAATCTGTTATGCCTCTTTTTCGCATTTGATCGGCTAAATTTTGTTCTGTGGTGGTTCCTGCTAAGATACAGATCGACTTACCAGCTAATCCTTCCATATCACTTACTCCACTGGCCGTTGTCACCATAATGCCTTGCCCATCATAAAATATGGTCGGGGCAAATTCCATGCCGTTGGTGGTATCCCGACTAATGGTCCAGGTGGTGTTACGGTTGAGAACGTCCACTTCTCCTGATTGTACCGCCGGAAAGCGTTCTTGTGCGCTCAGTTTCCGGTATTCTACCTTCTCGGGGTCATCGAATAAAGCGGCTGCGATCGCCCGACAAACATCCACATCTAACCCTGAATATTGACCATTTTCGTCCACAAAACTGAACCCTGGTACTTCTCCATTGACACCACAGATGACACTGCCTCGTTGTTTAATGGTATCGAGACGACTGGTATTTGCGGTGGTGGTTGTTTGAGATGTGTTACCCCCTCCCCCACAAGCGGTTAAGGGCATGGTTAATAACAGTGTTATTAATATTAAATACGGTTTTTTTAACATTGATATTTTCTAACAATCCAGAATGGATAAGGACTTTCGTTTAGTTTAGACTACAAATAGTTAATGAGCAATTATCTGGAGAATAGGCTCTAAAACCTGGCTTTTTAAAGGGAAAGGTTTTTGAGATGAGGCTTAAGTCCTTGTCTCAAAAACAACGTCTGCCTTCTGACTTCTAACTTCTGACTTCGTTAACCGCCTATGCCTAATCTTCCTGCTAAACCTGGGCTTAGGGGAATCAAGGTTGCTAACATTAAAAACAAGGCTAATAAACACCATCCAGCGCGAGTGTCATCTGGTTCGGTTAACTCGTTAAGACTGGGTCTTTCTAAGTCTCTCTGTAAGAATAAAATAATTACTGCCCAGTATAAAGGAATAGGATTTGCTGGACTAAAGATAGTAACAATTCCTAAAATTATTAAGGTAATAATGGTTGTTCTTCTCGCGGTTTTTCTGCCATAAATGGCTTGGACAATTCTTCCACCGTCTAATTGTCCGGCTGGCATCAAATTTAAGGCATTAATCACTAACCCTAACCAACCGATAACGGTTAAGGGATGAACATCTACAATAGGGTTTTGTAGTTGTTCCCCTAAAATAACTTTAGCCAAACTTCCTACTAACACTGAAGCTTGAAAAAATTGAGTGGGGAGTTGAAAAAGACTACCAGGATGGGATAAAGTTAAACCGATTATTAATAAGATAAACGAGATAATTCCCCCACAAGCAGGACCGGCTAAGGCAACATCAAATAAGGCATTGCGAGTGGGAATTAAGGATTCAAACCGAGTAATTGCCCCAAAAGATCCAATCTGCCAAGTGGGTAAGAAAAATGGCACACTCAGTTTAATATTGTATCGTTTTGCCACAATTCTATGCCCGACTTCATGAGCGGCTAAGATTCCCCAAAGGGACAGATTGATGGGAATGGCTTCTTGGTAGCGACTCCAGTTATTAACAAGATCAAATCCCAATAAAATACTAGCTGCTTCTAAACTGGTCAAAATGGTTGCTACTAAAAGGACTAAAGCCAGGTTTTTTTGAACGAGGGTTGTGGGTTGGGGATCATCACTTTTGGGGAGAATAATGACGACCGGTTTTCCCTCGGTTCCTTCTACTAAAAAGAGACGATATTTATCACCAAAATCAGCCTCTAGTTTCTCAGAAAGCCGGTGATAAGATTCATCGGTTTCTCCTCTTAAATTTCCTCTAAAAATAGCCCCTTCTTGATAAGAAATAGTTTCCGTCGCAAAGAACGTATCAATACTAAAAATTCCTTTGATTAACTGTAAGTCCTCATCGGGAATCGGCATCACCTCTCCGACATTTTGAGGATCGGAATCCCTGGCTGAAGGATTATCATTTTTTTCGGCTTTTTTGGCTTCTTCTTCTTTGATTCGTTTTGCTGCTTTTTCCCGCAACACAACATCTTGCCCCTCGGCTCTCAGTCTTCTGCCGATGTAAATATAAAGGACAATCGAAGCCACTAATAAAACTAAAATACCGACGATGTTAAGGTAAATTCCTAAAGCAAATAAACCAAAAAAGATCAACCAAGGTCCCATCAAACTTACGGATTGTAACCAGGCTAATGTGCCTAATTTTCCGTAGCCTTTAGCACGGTTATAACCCCAAGCTAATAAGCCCAAGGCTACCAAAATAATGATTAAAATAGCTGAGGTTTCTGGTGTATTTAACATAGTTTAATTAACAATAATTACCACTGTTGTAGAGATGTTTTAAGGAATGTCTCTACGAATTTTTACTGGTTTGGAGGGCTGCCCGCAGATTGCCTTGATGATGATCAAGTAATAACTGGCCGGCTTCGGCATCAACCCCAGCCCAGTGCATCAATAAAGCTAGTTTAACTCGTTTTCCACTGCGATCGAGCAGTTGAGCCGATTCTTGACGGCTTAAGTCGGTTAATTCTTCTAAAATACGCAAGGCACGATCGTACAGCTTACTATTGGTAACCGAGACATCGATCATGCGGTTGCCATATACTTTGCCCAGTTTAACCATGACCCCTGTCGAGAGGATATTTAAGGCCATTTTGGTGACGGTTCCTGCTTTGAGACGAGTAGACCCGGCTAACACTTCCGGACCGGTTAACAAACGAATATCAATATCAACGATCATGGGAACCTGTTCCGCCGGTACACAAGCCATGGCGATCGTAGTTGCCCCTCGTTGTTTAGCTGCATTTAAAGCCCCATGAACATAAGGCGTAGTGCCTCCGGCACTGATACCAACCACCACATCCTTTTCCGTCACGTGCCGTTGGGCGATCGCTTCTGCACCGTCTTGGGGTCGATCTTCTAAATTTTCCGAACTCCTGATTAATGCACCAGCCCCCCCCGCAATAATGCCCTGTACCATGTCTGGAGGGGTACAGAAGGTGGGGGGACATTCGGCTGCGTCTAAGACCCCTAAACGCCCGCTAGTGCCGGCTCCCACGTAAAATAAACGACCCCCTCGACTCAAGGATTGGCTGGTGGCATCAATAGCCCGGGCCAGTTCATCTCTTGCTTGGGCGATCGCTTTTAGGGTTTGGGCATCTTCCGCGTTAAACAGGTCTACTAATTCAACGGTACTGAGTTGATCGAGATTTTGGGAGTTGGGGTTGATCTGTTCGGTTAACAGATGACCCCGTTGTTGTATATTTTCCATAAGGGTTATAGTAAGCCTTCCAATTTACGGCGAATTTGCTCTAATTCATCTGAGGACATTTCCGACTCGGTTGTTTCCGTTTCCGTGGCTGTTGGGGTTTCTTCTTCCTCCTCTCCCCAGGTAATCTCTTCGACGTTTTGCTCCGGGGGAATGGCTAACTCCCCCGATGAAATGACTTGCCAATCATAGTCCGCTTGACGGCAAAATTCTTCAATTTCCTCCGAGTCAAAGGGTTCTACGGTGGGAGTGGGGAAGTCTTGGGCTTCTAGTAGTAAGGCGTAACGGGTGGCATCGTCTTCTGACTCAAACATCAGAATTTTATTGCGATCGCCCATTTGCACGGTATGAATGCCTTCATTTTCGGTGCGGGCGTTAAAGAGTAGGACATAGATTTTACTCATAACTGGGCTTTCTCCTCATTTTGGCGTGACAGCATGGCTGATGAATTCACCAATACATTCAGATCATTGTTACTTAGAATATCTGATTTGCGGTTTTTTCACCAAGATTAAAAGGAGTTCGGAGTTAGGAGTTCCGGGTTTGAATGAAATGTAAACGGTAAGATAGAGTTAAATTCTCAAAAGTAGGCTATGATCTCTGTTTCAACCTCGTTAGAACCTTTATCCCTTAATGAGAACCCCGATAAATGCGTTGTGCTTGTTCTGCGCTAAACTGTTCATATCCTGGTAAAGCAGACCCATTATGACCATTTTTCCCGTTAGTGGTTGCTGTAGTGGTTGGAGGAAGTTTAAAGGGTGTAGATCCAGGAATATTACAGTTAGGATGAAAACTATATTCCGGTTCGGTGTCTATAATGGAACTTTGAGGGGCAATGAAATCATGGGATGCGCGATCATATTCTAGAACTTCTCCTGTCTCAATGCGATAAATCCAACCATGTAGGGTTAAATTCCTTTGATGCAAACGAGAGTGAATAATAGGGTAAGTCTGTAAGTTTTCCAGTTGGGTTAAGACATTCTCTGCAACAGTAACTTCTAATAGTTCTTCCCCTTCCAAATGACTATAATTATCCTTAACCAGTTTGCGAGTGGCTTCTGCGTGTTTTAACCAATCATAAACCAAGGGCATTTTTTCTTGCAAACTATTCAATTTTAACAACCCTTTCATCGCACCACAATGGGAATGGCCACAAACAATGACTTGCTGGATATCTAATGCAGAAATCGCATATTCTATGGCTGCACCTTCCCCACCATTGGCTGCACCAAAAGGAGGAATAATATTCCCGGCATTACGAATCACAAAGATGTCCCCAACGTCTGCCTGTGTGATTAAATTGGGATCAACACGAGAGTCAGAACAAGTGATAAAAAGAATACGAGGGTGTTGTCCGTGAGATAATTCTTCAAACAGTTCACGATGAGACCTAAAATAACCACTTTGAAATTTTTGTAGTCCTTCGATTAATTTTTTCATGGGAAAAAATAGCTATTTCTACTTAGTT
>JASJBX010000184.1 GCA_030066295.1 Crocosphaera sp. | reverse complement strand
CTTTGCTGAAAAATTACAACAGGTGTTAAGTCAACCTCTCTTTTGGCAAGGACAAGAAATTTACAGCACCGTCACCATCGGCATTTCCTTCGAGGAAACGGGAAAAGATTTTCATGGCTCAGAATTACTCCGTTATGCTGATATTGCCATGCACAAAGCCAAGGCCATCAATTCTTCTCGACCCCAAACCTTTGAAGCGGGAATGGATACCCAAGCCGTACAACGCTGGCATTTAGAAACGGATTTACGCTTGGGAATCGACCAAAAAGAATTTCAACTGTATTATCAACCCATCTTTTCTTTAAAAACCGGAAAAATTGCCGGCTTTGAAGCCTTAGTTCGTTGGAATTCTCAAACCCGAGGCTTTGTCTCCCCCGGTGCCTTTATTCCTGTGGCCGAAGAAACCGGATTAATTGTTCCTCTGGGAGAATGGATTTTAACCGAGGCGTGTCGCCAAATTCGAGAATGGCATGAACGGTTCCCTCGCACCCCTAATTTAATTATGAGTGTGAATCTCTCCGGTCGTCAATTTTCTCAACCTAACCTCGTCAAGCAAATTAAAGGGATTTTAGACGCGGCCGGGATAGAAGGCGATCGCTTAAAATTAGAGATCACCGAAAGCATGATGATGAACAATGTGGAAGAAGCGATCACCCTTCTTAATCGTTTAAAAGAGTTGGGGTTACGCTTAAGTATCGATGATTTTGGCACAGGATATTCTTCCTTGAGTTATTTACATCGTTTTCCGGTGGATACCCTCAAGGTCGATAAATCCTTTGTGGGACGGATGGAAGAGGGAGAGGACAGCCATAAGTACATTCAAATTGTTCGCACCATCATTTCTCTAGGCCATAATTTGAGTCTAGATGTCATTGCCGAAGGAATCGAAACAGACAAACAACGGAAGATCCTGGAATCCCTTAGCTGTGAATATGGCCAGGGTTATTTCTTTTCTCGTCCCCTCTCCTATGACAATGCAGAAGCCTTATTAACCGACGAAAATTTGAGCGAAGCTTGAGGCACTTCCCTCGTTGGTTGATTGGCTTTTGTCCCTTCACTGATCAGTAAAGGTAAAACCGCACTACCCGCAATGACTGCGGTGTCAGCCAGATTAAGGGGCGTAATATGTAAGAGATTTCTTAACCCAGGCACAAGCAAACAGACCCATTGTAACCCTAACGATCCCCCGAGGGCTGCCGTTAAATAAGGATTGTGGGGCAGTGGATGGGTCAATAACGGCTGGCTAGAACGACAACTCACAGCATGACACAACTGTCCACTTACCAAACTCATAAAAGCAATGGTGCTGGCATGGGGACTGATCCCGTAACGCCAGATGCCATAACCATAAGCACTCAAGCTACTGGCTGATATGCCGGTAGACTCCAGGAGAATGCGTTGAAAATCAGAGGATTTAATGATGGGTTCATCGGGAGAACGAGGGGGAAGGCTTAATACATCCGGTTCTGGGGCTTCTAACGCTAAAGCTAATCCGGGGAAAATATCGGTTACTAAATTCAACCAGAGTAACTGCATGGCGTTGAGGGGTTGCCCCAACCCTCCCATATTGGCCAACAACATGACCATAATTTCGCTGAGGTTGGTAGACAGCAGGAAATGAACCGATTTGCGAATATTGTTGTAAATGGTACGGCCTTGACTCACCGCAATAATCATGGTTTCGAGATTATCATCCTCTAAGACCACATCGGCCACTTCTCGGGCGACATCGGTGCCGGTATGACCCATGGCAATGCCCACTTCTGCTGCTTTGAGGGCGGGGGTATCGTTAATCCCATCCCCCGTCATGGCCACCACTAACCCTCTCCGTTGCAGGGCTTGGACAATCTCTAATTTATGGGCCGGACTAATGCGAGCAAAGACATTGACCTCCTCACACACCTTGGGCAGACTGTCTGGGTCCAGATCGCTTAATTCCCTAGAATCGAGAATATTGAGGGGTTTGTCTTGACTCAGATGTAAATCTTTAGCAATGGTGTAGGCGGTGGCCCCTTGATCGCCGGTGATCATCAGGGTATTGATACCCGCTTGGTGAAAATGGCTAATGGTTTCTTTGACTCCAGACCGAATGGGATCAGCCATAGCAACTAATCCCACCCAAATGAGATCAGAGACACTCAAAGCATGGGGATCGTTGGTTTCTGCTTGTCCATAAGCTACCCCTAAAACTCTTAATCCTTGGGCAGCCATGGTTTTGTTTTGGGCTTTAACCCCTTCTTTGATGGTCTGGGTTAAGGGGATGGGTTGACCATTTTCCATCTTGGTCGAACAGCGTTCTAGGACTTCTTTGGGGTTTCCTTTAACGGCAATTAAATAGGTGGATTCTCGGATTTGATGGACGGTAGCCATCAGGTTGCGGGACTCAGAACGGTGGTGGGTGAC
Organism: Crocosphaera sp.; assembly: GCA_030066295.1. Classification (GTDB taxonomy): domain Bacteria; phylum Cyanobacteriota; class Cyanobacteriia; order Cyanobacteriales; family Microcystaceae; genus Crocosphaera. The sequence goes on along the minus strand of JASJBX010000184.1, from coordinate 5,971 downwards.
GAAGCGAGGATACTGATCATAGAGTTGGCTGAGGTTGACCCCGGCGGCGATGGCCATTTCCATCAGGGCGTTTTCTGTGGAAGACCCATCCAGAATATAGGTTTGATCGTGATTATAGGTCAGTTGACTATCGTTACAGAGGACGGAAATATGGATTAGTTTTAATAATTCGTGGCATTGATAGGGATTAATCTCTTCCTTCCCCGAGTAAAAACGACCGTCCACCAGTTCAATTTCTCGACCATCCCAACAGAGTTTTAACACCGACATTCGGTTACTGGTGAGGGTTCCTGTTTTATCGAGACAGATGGCTTGAATAGACCCCAAGGCTTCGATGGCTTCCAGGCGACGAATGAGAACCTTTTGTTGACGCATATTGAGAATGCCCAGGGCCAAGGTGGTGGTGGCAACGGTGGGTAATCCTTCGGGAACGGCGGCCACCGCCAGAGAAATAGAGGTTTTCACCATTTCCAGTAAGCTATATCCCCGTAACAGTCCCACCACAAATACCACCCCACAAACCGCACTGGAAAGCCACACCAGTTGGGTTCCGGCTCGTTCCAGTTGTCGTTCCATGGGGGTTGCGGGTTGGCTGGTTTCTCCCACCAAGGCTTGAATTTTGCCCATTTCCGTTAAATTGCCAGTGGAAACCACCACCCCCAGTCCTTGACCCCCTGTGACAAAGGTTCCCCGATACACCATATTGTTGCGTTCAGCTAGGGGAATGATTGGGTCGTCTGAGAGGATGATGTTTTGTTGTTTGCTAATGGGTAAACTTTCCCCGGTTAAGGCTGATTCATCCAGGGTTAGCCGTCGGGCTTCGATCAGTCGGGCATCGGCTGCGACGTAAGAACCGGGTTGTAGGGTTAAGATGTCTCCTGGGACAATTTCTTTGGTGTCAATTTGGATTAATTTTCCCTCTCGAATCACCCAAGCGAAGGGGTTGACAAAGTTTTTTAGGGAATTGATAATCCTCTCAGAATGACTTTCGGTGACGTAACCTAAAATAGCGTTAATGGTCACTACCCCCATAATGACCACCGCATCCGCTATGCCGCCGGTTAAGACGGATAATAGGGCTGCACCGCTCAACAGGGCGACGGGAACGGATTTAAAATAGTCGATAAAAATGCTTAGTCCGGAACGGGGTTTGGTTTCATTGAGGGCATTGATCCCGTTTTGTCTTAATTTGTGTTGAACGGCTGCATGAGATAGTCCTTGGTCTTTTGAGGTATCTAGTTGTGAGAGAATGGCTTCTATCTCTTGTAAGTGCCAAGGCGAGGATGACGTTAAGGAAGACTTTCGTTGCTCATCCAGGAATTCCATCGCCCTTTGTGGATATTGATGATATTCTTTGACATATTGGTTAATGATGAGGGCAATGTCTGTCACCTTTTTGTTGGGATTAAAATATAACAGAATATTGCTGGTGGTGGGATTGGCTTTGACGGATTTAATGTCTTTATGAATCGATAAATTGAACTCTAAATATTGTTTCAGTTTGGGTGAATATAATAATCCTTGAATTTTGCAGCGACATCTTCCTTTGACGGTTCCGTGGAGAATGGTGACAAAAGATAATGTGGGATGATGATTAGGGTTAATAGAACGCAGTTCATTCATGGTTTTTCCAAGAATTCAGGAAGGGAATCACTTGGGTGATGATGAATTATTATTCAGCAAAAGTATGGGGAATGTTTAGACGCAAAACGCTTATTGGTACAACAGAGACAGCATTCACCCCCTATGGGTATCACTGTAGACAGTATCTGTTATGCTGACCCACACACACTGAATCAGTCACTGGATTAAGTCAATCCCTCTTACTCTGATCTTACGCCCATTTCAAAGTAATCGATACACTCTAGAGATAAAATTTGATATTTTGCAATATAGTTTCTTTCCTCACTCATTGACCCCAACCATAGCAGAAGCTTAGTATAGTTGGGGTAATGAACCATAGCATATCGAAAATCCCATCAACTGAACGGCTAGATATTCCTTAATCAAGCCATTCTTCTTTACTTAATAAATCGATAATAGAATCTCTCAGCAGAAAATCATGTCTTTCCAGTTCACATTCTACACTGGGCCACTCACAGGCTGGAATATATTTGCACAGAGTATAAATGGGTTGTCGTCGATGAAGTCTTCTTTCACGAACCAACCTAGCGGCCTCTCCTTTAATCACATCAATGGTGTATTGAGTGGGAGACTGAATGACTTTAAGCATAACGAACTTCCTCGCGGAGTTTGGTAGACATGACACAAATAATGACCCACCTCCCATTATCTGTTATGGAAGATACAGTCTCAACAAAAAAAACAATTTTTAATAACAACCCAGGGGGAGGAGGGGGAGGAGCAATACTGCTCGGTTAAGGAAAATTGTCTGCTGAGACAAGCAGGGGGAGCAGGGGATGCAGGGGAAGCAGAGGGAGAAAATGGGACTTCTTCCTCTGCCTCCTCTGCCCCCTCCGCCTCCTCCGCCTCACTCAACGGAAGCTTATCGAGCAAAACCTACGCAGTATTAGGGGGAGGAGGGAGAGACTGGAAGAGGGAGAGACTGGGAGAAATCATTGATATCTATTCCCCCCGTCACCCTTCCCCCATCTATGAATGAGACTTACAATGCGCCGGTACTCGCTAACCCTAAAATAACACCAGCCCCTAAAATATGGCCAAAGCTAGTGGTTCCGAGTAATGCACCTAAACCCATTCCACCAAACATTTGAGGAGAGGGTAAACCTGGTCCGTCGCTAGGTTGGGCAATGGTGAATTTTCCGACAGCGATCGCAAATACATTACAAACGATCATGATCATGGCAATTTTGGGACTCCACTCGATGGTGGTAGGAACCGCAGACGCAGCTAAAAACAGGGTAGCGTACATAACAATGAGTTCTCCTAGAAAAAACGTATCTATAAGTCTTTAATGTTAAGAATTAAGCTCCTTCTGTCAATGTTCACGTTGCAATACTTAACGAAAAGACAAATTTAGTTCTAAATTAGATTTTTGTGCTACGATAATATACTGTGCCTTGGAGAGGTGGCTGAGTGGTTGAAAGCGGCTCCCTGCTAAGGAGTTATGGGGTAACACCCATCGAGGGTTCGAATCCCTCCCTCTCCGTTCGTTTCAGCTATAGATGATCAGAAGTACCCAATGAACCCCTTAAGTGTGGCACCCATGATGGACTATACCGATCGCCATTTCCGCTACTTGATGCGTCAAATAACCCGCCACACCCTACTGTACACAGAAATGATTGTCACTGCAGCCATTCAACACGGCGATCGCAATAAACTCTTGGACTTTTCTCCCGAAGAAAAACCCCTATCCCTACAATTGGGAGGAGATAACCCCCAAGAATTAGCCGAATGTGCTGTTATTGCTGAAGATTGGGGTTATGATGAAGTCAATTTAAACGTGGGATGTCCCAGCGATCGCGTTCAAAGTGGTCATTTTGGGGCTTGTTTGATGGCGAACCCTCAATTAGTAGCCCAAGCGGTGGAAAAAATGCAGCAAGCGGTGACGATTCCCGTAACGGTTAAGCATCGAATTGGGATCGATCACCAAGATAGTTACGAAGACATGGCTCGTTTTGTGAAGATTGTTTCGGAAGCGGGATGTCAACGCTTTACCGTACACGCCAGGAAAGCTTGGTTAAAAGGATTAAGTCCCAAGGAAAACCGCAATATCCCCCCGTTAAGATACGAAGCGGTTTATCGTCTCAAACAAGAGTTTCCCCACCTCTTCATTGAGATGAATGGGGGAATCACTGATCTTGAGCAAGTACAGCATCATTTACAGTGGGTGGATGGGGTGATGATTGGTCGCGCTGCTTATGATAACCCCTATTTATTCGCTACGGTTGATCGAGAGATTTATGGCCAAGGGGTAACTCAACCCACTCGTCACGAAATTATCGAAAGAATGTTACCTTATATCGATGATTGGGTCAGTCGTGGCCATAAACTCCATAAGATCAGTCGACATTTATTAGCGATGTTTAGCGGTATTCCAGGAACCAAAGCCTGGAAACGATATATTAGCGAAAATGCTCATTTACCCGGTGCCGACTCTCAGGTGATTGTCGAAGCGTTGCAGAAAGTTCCCAAGGGGTGAAGAGACACCCCACCATCGTCTATTTTTCTTCTCGCCAAAAGACAATGGAATTATCTAAGGGAATAATACTCGTTCCAGGATAATAAAAAGAAAGAATTTTTTCAGCACTCCAGCCCAAATTAGCCAGATTATAAGACCCATATTGACTAAGGCCAACCCCATGGCCAAAACCACCCCCAACAAAAGCATAGCCGGTTAATTGATTTTGATTATTATAGATAGGATCAAGATAGAAAAGGGTGCTTATTGGCGGACCGAAGGCACTACGCACTTCATTTTTTTGTAACTCGATCACCCCTTGATCTGTTTCTACGTTCATGGTTAGAATCCGTCCAGAATCAGACCGTTCTGTAATTTCTATGAGTTCGATGGTTTTGAAGTTAACTAAGGGATGCTTGCGTCTTTCTAAATATTTCCTTAAATCTTTAGTTAAACTAACCAATGTGGCTTGACGATTCCAACGAAAAACGTTACGTCCACTTTCATTAAACCCTTGTTTTAAACTAATAAAATTACGGAATGTTTGTTCATCGGCTAGGGATTTTTGAGAGAGATTCCACACATTTTTAGGCGAGTCAATCACCGCTTTTAAATAAGGTCTTTCTTCCCCATTCCAAGCATCACTAAAACTGGCTGTTACCCCCCCAGTGGTGGAAGAATAAAGAGCATCGACTAACTCATTATTATAGGTTAACACTAATCCTTTGGTAGCGGCGATCGCTCGATCGGCTTTGGGACTGGTTTCGCTTAATCCATAATAAACTTGACAGTGAGTATTCGCACAGAGTTCGTAATCATCGGCTTTAAACCGTCGTAAATTACGTAACGCATAGGTACGGGCGATAATCGTTTGCGCTTTGGCTGCATTTTGGGGTGCATTTGGGCCTATTTCATGGGGAACTACGCCTCTTAAATAGGTTTCTAAAGGGACATCATTGACTAAAGTATAGGTTCCATAGGAATTCGGCTGTAACTTTAAACTCCCTCCATAACGCCGTGTTTTTTGTTGAGAATGACTCACTTGAATGGGATATTTGCCTGGAATAATCTCTAAATAATCACTTTGATATTGTTTTTCGGCAATGGTAAAAGTGGCTTGAGATTTAGAGGTTAAAATCGCTGATTCTAAATAGGGGTCAGTATAGCCTTTTTCTTGGAGATTTTTTAATAATAAACGGCGTAATAAAGGGGTTTCATATACATCTCTTTTGGCCCAAACTTGCCATCTTCCTGGTTGAGTGACTTCTGTTTTTATCCCTTTGTCTCGCCATTGGTTGGCACTATCTTCTGCCGTTTCAAAGGTGGCGTGATCGCTTAACACAATATATTCTTTTAACAACGATTGAGGCAAGGACTCCTCAACAATATTGAGGGTGAGTTGGGTGGTGGTTAACGTTTGGGTTTGTCCTTGGGGATTTTGAAACTTAACTGTTAAACTGTCCCCATTGGTTGCGCTAATGGTTAGCTTTTCTGCTTCGGTTTCCCCAAATCTTTGTACAATACCCACTTCGATATCAACATCTCTGGCCTCCCCAGGTAAACCTAAGATTCCTCCCCACAGAAGCGGCAGGGAAAACAGGGTTATCAGTAAGTGTTTACCCTTAATGGGTTGAGTTGTCATAGTCATTGGCATATCAATACATGGTTTTTTCGCATTATAAACCCCACAACCTATCGGGGAGGGGAATTCGGTTAAGATTTCTTTCTCCTGTGACTTTGTCCTCTTTTCCAGGGAAATAGTTCCCCGTTCAATACTACTCGGTTAAGCTCAAAAACCTAGTTGAGACTGCAAGGGAGCGGGGAGCAGGGGGCGGGGGAGAAAACCGAAAAGCCCTCTAGAAAGCT
>JASJBX010000037.1 GCA_030066295.1 Crocosphaera sp. | reverse complement strand
ACAAAGGAGAACACCATGTTAAGCAACCAAAAAGGAAGAGAGCGATCGCCTCCTTAAGCATCGCTTCTCAACCCGACGTTATTAAAACGTCACCTCTTGACCCAACGAGTAAAGTTTCACAGCCTTTACTCAGGTCCCGAAGCCATCATTAATTTAATTAAATTGGCTTCTTAACTCGGAAGACATCTACTGACGTAGAGAATGAGGGTTCTTATGGGATGAAAGTCCCGGTGTTTCCTAACCGAATAACGAATCATCTTTACGTCGGCAACAGATTAAGCTTCCGAAATTGTACACAATCACTCTCTAATTTAGCGAGAATCAACCATGCGTCAAATTGCATTCTACGGAAAAGGTGGTATCGGTAAGTCCACCACTTCTCAAAACACCTTAGCTGGAATGGCTCAGTCTGGCAATCGCATCATGATTGTAGGTTGTGACCCTAAAGCTGACTCTACCCGTTTAATCCTTAACTGTAAAGCACAGGTAACTGTATTACACTTAGCAGCAGAACAGGGTTCCGTTGAAGACTTAGAACTCGAAGATGTATTGCTCGAAGGATTTGAAAACATCAAGTGTGTAGAATCTGGTGGTCCTGAGCCTGGAGTTGGTTGTGCTGGTCGTGGTATTATCACCTCCATCAACTTCCTAGAAGAAGAAGGAGCTTACGAAGACTTAGACTTCGTATCCTACGACGTATTAGGAGACGTTGTTTGTGGTGGTTTCGCAATGCCTATCCGTGAAGGAAAAGCACAAGAAATCTACATCGTTACCTCTGGTGAAATGATGGCGATGTACGCTGCTAACAACATCGCTCGTGGTATCTTAAAATACGCTCACACCGGTGGAGTACGTTTAGGTGGTTTAATTTGTAACAGCCGTAACGTTAACAAAGAAATCGAGTTAATCGAAGAGTTAGCTGATCGCTTAAACACCCAGATGATCCACTTTGTACCTCGTTCTAAAATGGTACAAGAAGCTGAATTACGTCGTCAAACCGTTATTCAATATGCTCCTGAGGATGCCCAAGCTGAAGAATATCGTCAATTGGGTAACAAGATCGTTGACAACACCAAACTCACCATTCCCACTCCTATCGACAACGACGAACTTGAAGAACTGTTGATCAACTACGGTTTACTTGGTTCTGAAGAAGAATACAAGAAAGTTATGGAAGCTGATCGCTTAGCTCAAGAACTTACCAAGTCTGCTAAGTAGTATCAAGGCTTGATTCTCATTTAGTCTAGTTGGGAAATGGGGGAGTTATAGAAGTCAGAAGTTTGAAGTTTGAAGTCAGAAGTTGTATCAATTATTTTTGCCTTTTGCTTTTTGCCTTTTGCCTTGCGCGTCACGCGAACCCCCCAAACCCTTTCTATTTCTTCTATATTCACTTTGAGAGGAAAACCAATGGCAACCGTTGAAGAAAATAAGAAACTTATTGCCGACGTTCTGGCAACCTATCCCGAAAAAGCCGCTAAAAAACGTGCAAAACACCTTGGTGTTTACGAAGAAGGTAAAGACGATTGTGGCGTAAAATCTAATAAACAATCCTTACCTGGAGTTATGACCGCTCGTGGTTGTGCTTATGCAGGTTCAAAAGGGGTAGTTTGGGGTCCGATCAAAGATATGGTTCACATCTCCCACGGTCCTGTGGGTTGTGGTTACTATTCTTGGTCTGGTCGTCGTAACTACTACATCGGAACCACCGGCATCGACACCTTCGGTACCATGCAGTTTACCTCCGATTTCCAAGAACGTGATATCGTTTTTGGTGGAGATAAAAAACTCGCCAAAATTGTTGACGAAATCGAAGAATTATTCCCCCTCAATGGCGGTATTTCTGTTCAGTCAGAATGTCCCATTGGTTTAATTGGAGACGACATCGAAGCGGTTGCTCGTAAAAAATCCAAAGAAATTGGAAAAGGTGTAGTTCCCGTACGTTGTGAAGGTTTCCGTGGGGTTTCTCAATCCTTAGGACACCACATCGCTAACGACATGATCCGTGACTGGGTTTTCCCTGCTGCGGAAAAAGAAGGCATCGAGTTTGAAGGCACTCCTTATGACGTAGCCATCATTGGTGACTACAACATCGGTGGTGACGCTTGGTCTAGCCGTATCTTACTCGAAGAAATCGGTCTTCGTGTTGTAGCACAATGGTCTGGTGATGGTACTTTCACAGAAATGAAAGTTACCCCCAACGTGAAGTTGAACCTGATCCACTGTTACCGTTCCATGAACTACATCAGTCGTCACATGGAAGAAAAATACGGTATTCCCTGGTTAGAATATAACTTCTTTGGACCCACCAAGATTGCTGAATCCTTAAGAGCGATCGCTGCACGCTTCGATGAGACCATTCAAGCGAAAGCTGAAGAAGTCATCGAGAAATACAAAAAGCAATCTGAAGAGATCGTTGCTAAATACCGTCCTCGTTTAGAAGGCAAAACCGTAATGATGATGGTGGGTGGTTTACGTCCCCGTCACGTAGTTCCTGCTTTCAAAGACTTAGGCATGGAAATCATCGGTACCGGATACGAATTCGCTCACGGTGACGACTACAAACGTACAACCAACTACGTTGAAGACGCTACCCTCATCTATGATGACATCACCGGTTATGAGTTTGAAGAGTTCGTGAAAGAACTGAAACCTGACTTAGTTGCTGCCGGTATTAAAGAGAAGTATGTCTTCCAAAAAATGGCACTTCCCTTCCGTCAAATGCACTCTTGGGATTACTCCGGACCTTACCACGGTTATGATGGCTTCGCTATCTTCGCCCGTGACATGGACTTAGCCCTCAATAGTCCCACCTGGGGATTAATTGGCACCCCTTGGAATAAATAGAAGGGAACAGGGAATAGGGAACAGGGAACAGGAAACCGAAAAATTCCCCACACTCCCCACCCTTCCCTCTTTCTTTTCTTTCCAAGCTTCTTTGTCTGAGATATCCATCCTATACTGGAGTTACCACCAATGGCTCAAAACGTAAACAACATTAAGGATCACGTTGATCTGTTTCATCAGCCTGAATACCAAGAACTTTTTGAAAATAAGAAACAGTTTGAAGGAATGCCTTCTGCTGAGAAAGTTCAAGAAGTGGCTGAATGGACTAAAACCTGGGAATATCGGGAAAAGAACTTCGCTCGTGAAGCCCTAACCGTTAACCCTGCTAAAGCTTGTCAACCTTTAGGTGCGCTACTGGCAGCGATTGGTTTTGAAGGAACCTTACCCTTCGTTCATGGTTCTCAGGGATGTGTGGCTTACTTCCGTACCCACTTAACCCGTCACTTCAAAGAGCCTGTAAGTGCTGTTTCTTCTTCCATGACTGAAAACGCTGCGGTTTTCGGTGGATTAAAGAACATGGTTGATGGACTTCAAAACTCCTACGCTCTCTACAAACCTCAAATGATCGCCGTCTGTACTACCTGTATGGCTGAGGTTATTGGGGATGACTTAGGTGCGTTCATCGGAAATGCTCGTCAAGACGGCGCGATTCCTGAAGATTTACCCGTTGCGTTTGCTCATACGCCTAGTTTTGTGGGTTCTCACATCACTGGTTATGACAGCATGATGAAATCGATTCTTTCTACCTTAACCGAAGGTAAGAAGAAAGAAACCACCAACGGAAAAATCAACTTCATCGCTGGATTTGAAACCTACATCGGTAACGTCCGTGCGTTGAAAAATATTATCTCTGCGTTTGACTTAGACGCTACCCTTTTAAGTGACACCGAAATGTACTTAGATTCTCCCAACTTAGGGGAATTCAAAATGTACCATGAAGGGACTTCCTTAGAAGATGCAGCAGATTCTATCAACGCTGAAGCCACCGTTGCGCTGCAAACCTACACCACTCCTAAAACTCGTCAGTACATCGAGAAAGAGTGGGGACAAAAAACCTTCACCTATCGTCCTTGGGGTGTTAAAGCTACTGATGAGTTCTTAATGGGCTTATCTGAGTTAACCGGCAAACCCATTCCTAAAGAGTTTGAAATCGCCCGTGGACGCGCTGTTGACGCAATGACCGATACTCAAGCTTGGGTACATGGTAAGCGTGCTGCAGTTTACGGTGATCCCGATTTAGTAATGGGCTTATTACAGTTCATGTTAGAAATGGGTATCGAACCGGTTCACGTCTTGGTTAACAACAGCACCAAGGAATTTGAAGCTGAAGCAAAAGCTTTATTAGAAGCTAGTCCCTACGGACAACAAGCTACCGTTTGGGGTGGTAAAGATTTATGGCATATGCGTTCTTTACTCTTCACTGAGCCTGTTGACTTCATCATTGGTAATTCCTACGCTAAGTATTTAGAGCGTGATACCAAGACTCCTTTAATCCGTATTGGCTATCCTATCTTTGATCGCCATCACTTACACCGCTACTCCACCATTGGTTATGAAGGTGCGATTAATCTTCTTACCTGGATCGCTAATGGATTGATGGATCAATTAGATCGCAAGACAGATACCCCTGCTGTAACGGATATTTCTTTCGACTTAGTTCGTTAATCAGAGGAAATCTGCATACGAGGGAGACTAGGAAGATTCAGGGAGTATCTACTCCCCCTCTCCCCCTCTCTCTTCGAGAAGTCAAAAGGCAAAAGGCAAAAGGCAAAAGTTTGGAATTTATATTTTCTTCCTCTGTACCCTCTGCTTGCTCTGCTCTCAAAAAACACTCTCTGCCACTATATTTTTAATCAAGATGAGGACATGGTTATGACGAGTCCTACCCATTCCACACAGAAAAGATTCACCCTTGACCCTCTTTTCCCCCTCAAACGCTGGCTTAATAATATCGAGGTGACAAGTACCTCCTTTGCTCATTTTATTTGTCGGGTGATTCCTTGTTCTTGTCCCTTTGAAAGAACCATAACGGTGTTAGGACGCAAGTTAATCCACATTCCTCCTCTGTGTAAATTAAATCCTTTTTATCACGAATTTGTAGCTTTACGATTGAAAGCATTAAGTTATCTGGCTGATATTTGTGGTGAAGATGTTGAGCATTATATTTGTTAAATAATTAATAACTCATCATTATTAATTATTCGGTCACTGGTAATTATTAGGGAATTCAGTCATGAAACTAACGAAGAGCAAAATCAACGATTTGCTAACACAGCCTGGGTGTGAACATAATCAACATAAGGAAGGCCAGGGTAAAAATAAGTCTTGTACTCAAACAGCTAACCCCGGATCGGCTCAAGGCGGTTGTGCGTTTGATGGGGCTTCTATTGCCTTAGTTCCTATCACCGATGCTGCTCATTTAGTTCATGGTCCTATTGGTTGTTCGGGTAATAGTTGGAATAGTCGCGGGAGTCTCTCTAGTGGGCCGATGACGTATAAGATGGGTTTTACCACTGACCTATCAGAAAATGATATTATTTTTGGTGGGGAAAAAAAGCTTTATAAGGCGATTTCTCAATTAATAAAAAAGTATAATCCTGCGGCAGTTTTTGTTTATTCAACTTGTGTTACTGCTCTCATTGGTGATGATTTAGATGCAGTTTGTAAGGCTGCCACTGACAAATTTGGAACCCCGATTATTCCTGTTCATTCTCCTGGGTTTGTCGGTAGTAAAAATTTAGGCAACCGTCTCGGTGGGGAAGCTTTACTCGATCACGTGGTTGGCACAAAAGAACCTGAATATACCACCGCTTATGATATTAATTTAATCGGTGAATACAATGTTGCTGGTGAAATGTGGGGGGTTCTTCCTCTGTTTAAAAAAGCGGGAATCCGTGTCTTAGCAAAGATTACAGGGGATGCTCGTTACGATGAGGTCTGTTATGCTCATGGAGCGAAACTCAACGTAATGATCTGCTCAAAAGCCTTAATTAATATGGCTTCTGCTATGCAGGAACGCTACAATATTCCTTACATTGAAGAGTCTTTTTATGGCATCGCAGACATGAATCGGTGTTTACGCAACATTGCTCAATTTTTTGGCGATAAAGTATTAATAGATAGAGTTGAAGCAATAATCGCAGAAGAAACAGCTAAGTTAGACATTGCTTTGGCCCCTTATCGGGAACGTCTCAAGGGTAAGCGCATGGTCCTCTACACCGGTGGGGTGAAAAGTTGGTCCATTGTTTCGGCGGCCCAAGACTTAGGCATGGAAGTGGTGGCCACTAGCACCAAGAAAAGTACAGAAGAGGATAAGGGACGCATTAAGAAACTTTTGGGCAAAGATGGCATTATGCTGGAAAAAGGCAGCCCAGAGGAGCTTTTAAGAGTGGTTCAGAAGACAAAAGCTGACCTCTTGGTAGCTGGAGGACGGAATCAATATACGGCACTCAAAGCTAAGATACCTTTCTTAGATATTAACCAAGAACGTCATCATCCCTACGCCGGGTACATTGGTTTAGTGGAAATGGCCCGAGAGTTAAGCGAAGCGGTGTATAGTCCCATCTGGACCCAAGTTCGTAAACCCTCCCCTTGGGAGATATGGCAACAGGAACACGAAAGTTTATTGAACTTAGAAGCAGAAGGAGAGTAGGCCGCTTCGCGGAAGTCAAAAGGCAAAAGGCAAAAGGCAAAAGTTAATCTATCTCCCCACACACCCCACACCTCAACAAAGCAATGACCACCATACTCAACCCTCACAAGTCTCTATCCGTCAACCCGTTAAAAATGAGTCAACCCCTAGGCGCAGCGTTAGCGTTTCTAGGGTTGCGGAAAATGATGCCGCTGTTTCATGGTTCGCAAGGATGCACTGCTTTTGCTAAAGTAGTCCTCGTACGGCATTTTCGTGAGTCTATTCCCCTGTCTACTACTGCTATGACAGAAGTTAGTACCATTTTGGGGGGAGAGGACAATGTAGAACAGGCGATCTTAACTATCTTAGAAAAATATAATCCTCAAATCATTGGCCTGTTAACCACGGGGTTAACGGAGACGAGAGGGGATGATATGAAGCGTATTTTAAAGACGTTTCGAGATAAGCACCCAGAATTAGATAGTTTCCCCGTTGTTTCCGTTTCTACCCCTGATTACAAGGGATCGTTGCAGGATGGTTATGCTGCGGCCGTCGAAAGTATCGTTGCTACTGACTATGATAATGTGGCCGATGATGAACCGCCAACGGTGGGAATGAAACCCCAAGTTACGGTACTTTGTGCCTCCCATCTCTCCCCTGGGGACGTGGAAGAGATCAAAACCATCATCGAAGGGTTTGGTATCTCTCCCATTATGGTTCCTGACTTATCTCGGTCCTTGGATGGCCATCTAGAAGATGATTATCACACTGTGACGACGGGAGGTACTAGCTTAACTCAATTAAAACGGTTAAACCGGTCTTGTTTAACGTTAGCCATTGGGGAAAGTATGCGTAAAGCTGCTACAATTTTACAGCAACGTTTTGGCACAAAATACCAAGTTTTTCCCCGTTTAGCTGGTTTAGATGCAGTAGATTCTTTTTTGTGGGAATTGTCGCAAATTTTAACATCCCGTTGCGATCATCACTTCCCCATTGTACCTAATGTACCCGCCCATTTACAACGGCAACGTCGTCAGTTACAAGATGTTATTTTAGACACCCATTTCTATTTTGGGGGCAAGAAAGTTGCCCTCGCTTTAGAACCTGATTTACTGTATCAAACCGCCTGGTTATTAACAGAAATGGGGGCTAATATTCAAGCTGCTGTTACCACAACCAAGTCACCTATTTTAGAAGATTTACCGATAGAAACGGTCACTATTGGGGACTTAGAAGACTTAGAAGAATTAGGCACTGGTGCTGATTTAATTATCACCAATTCTCACGGCACATCCCTAGCTAAACGCCTCAAAGCACCCCTCTATAGAATGGGTTATCCTGTGTTCGATAAATTGGGGTTAGGTCAACGGTGTTTAGTGGGATATCGTGGCACCATGAAGTTTTTATTTGATGTTGGCAATATTCTTATGGAAGAAGAAGCCAAACATAGTCCCGTTGCCCTTCATCAACACGGGTTGACTGTATAAAGTTTCCCCTTATTTCATTCATCTGAGAGGAAAAACATGAAAGTTGCATTTACCACTAGCGATAACGTCCATGTCAACGCCCACTTCGGTTGGGCTAAGAACATCGACTTATATGATGTGTCTCCCGATGGCTTTAATTTCGTCAACACCTTAGAGTTTGGTGGCGACTTAAAAGAAGACGGAAACGAAGATAAATTAGTTCCAAAACTAGAGGCATTAGATGGCTGTACTTTACTCTATGTTTCTGCTATTGGTGGCAGTGCAGCCGCCCGTTTAATTCGTCAAAATGTCACCCCGATAAAAGCAAGGACTGATCAAGATAAAATTGATGAAATTCTCGGCGAATTAGTCAAAACGTTAAAAGGAAATCCTCCTCCTTGGTTAAGAAAAGTTCTGCAAAAAGAAGCCGGAATTGACCCCACTCCTAACTTTTTAGACGAGGATGAATAAGTGGTAAAAGAAGGGGAATATTTTCCCCGATAACTTCTTTTTTAACTAAGCCTGAAAATCTATGAATAATTGAACAACAAAATCAGGTAAAATTGTTCATAGATAACAGAAGAGTCCTCATTTTAATTGTTATTATGACAACAACAACAACAACCAATTCGGAAACTGATTCTCTCTTAGTCGAACAAAGTCCTTTTTTACAATCATTAGTACAGCAAATACGCGCTTATGATCATTACGGTGTGTATCGTACTTGGACTGATGAACTGGTTATTGCACCTTATGTTATTCCTAAGAAAAAAAGACGGGAAATTTCTCTAGAAGGAGATATTGACCCCACCACAAAATTAAGAATCCTGTGTTATTTTCGGGCGATCGCTGCCTTAATAGAAAAAGAAACAGGATTACTCTGTCAAGTTGTTGTTGACTTAAACCATGAAGGTTTCGGCTGGGCTTTAGTTTGGGGCGGAAAATTAATGGTGGTTTCTCGTACGTTACGGGATGCTCATCGCTTCGGTTTTGACACCTTAGAAAAGTTAAACGATCAAGGAACTAAACTGGCCAATGCTGGCATTGAGTTAGTTAAAAAGTTCCCTGAAGTTTCGAGATTATAATCTCGAAAAATAATTAATTTTTTTGTTTAAATTTTCTAGGTAAATACGAGGGAAAAAGATGACAGTAGCTACCGAAAATAATCCCACTCCAGAAGCAGTTGCGGATCTTAAAAAAAAGGTTCGTAAACTCAATTCTAAAGCCGGTCAAATGAAGATGGATCTCCATGATCTTGCCGAAGGACTGCCTACCGACTACGAAAAATTGGTCGAAGAGGCACAAAAAACTTACGAAGTATTTCGTGAATTAGATCAACTCAAGAAAAAACTTAACATCTGGGAGGAAACCCTAAAATGACTATTACTGCTGATACCCCAAGAACCTTAGCGGAGTTCACCAAACTTATCGACACGGAAGACTATTTAACCTTTTTTGGAATCAGTTATGACCCTACTTTTGTTAACGTTAACCGTCTTCATATTCTTAAGCAGTTCTCTTTACTTATTGCCCAAGTCGATCAAGCCTTCCCCGATCTTAGTGAAAGTGAAAAATTAGAAAAATATAAACTCGCTTTTTCGGAAGCTTACGAACTCTTTAAAACCTCCAGCCCTCTCGAAACCAAACTCTTTAAAGTCTTCAAAGATGTTCCTGGTAACGTGGTTTTATTGGATGATTTAACCAAAGAAGCCGGTATTATGCAATAGAAGGCAACCCTTCGGGAAGGCAAAAGGCAAAAGGCAAAAGTTTAAATTGTCTCTTTTCCCACACTCCCCATCCTTCCCACACTCCTCATCCTTCCCAAACCCTACCCCCAAACGGTCATGAACTTCACCCCAACGGAACGAGAACGTTATTCACGACAGATACAACTGCCTGGTTTCGGCGAAGAAGGGCAAAAACGCCTCAAGGACTCTACTGCTGTGGTCACAGGAGTCGGAGGACTGGGGGGTACTGTTGCGCTATATTTAGCAGTGGCTGGTGTGGGTAAGATCATTTTGGTTCGGGGGGGTGATCTTCGTCTCGATGATCTCAACCGTCAGATATTGATGACCAATAGTTGGGTGGGTCAACCGAGGGTTTATAAGGCGAAAGAAACCCTCCTCAACCTCAACCCTGAGATTGAAGTCGAGGCGGTTGCTGAGTTTGTCACCGCCGAAAATATTGATGCTTTGGTCCAACAGGCCGATATTGCCTTTGACTGCGCCTTTGACTTCAAAGAACGCAACCTTTTAAACCAAGCTTGTGTCCGTTGGGGGGTTCCTATGGTGGAAGCGGCCATGAGTGGCATGGATGCGTACTTAACCACCATTATTCCTGGGGAAACCCCTTGTCTATCCTGCATTTTCCCCGAAACCCCGGAATGGGATCGTTGGGGGTTTGGGGTCTTGGGGGCAGTGTCTGGCAGTTTAGCCTGTTTAGCTGCCTTAGAAGGCATCAAACTCCTCACCGGACTCGGAGAACCCCTCACAGGTCAACTCTTGACTATGGACTTAGGAACTGCTACTTTTGCAAAACGTCGTCCCTACCATGACCCTAACTGTCCCGTTTGCGGTGATTTTAGCAAGCAACAGTTAAGCAGTTATGTTAAGAGGCAGAAGCCGGAAGGCAGAAGGCAGGGGACAGGGGGCAGGAGTTAAATATCTGTCTCCCCCTCTCCCCCGTCTCCCCACCCTCCCCACACTCCCCCGTCTCCCCACACTCCTCACCCTTAAAACACCATGACTGTCACTCTTACTGAAAAAGCTGCCCTGAAACTCCGTACCGTTTTATACGGTAACTCTAATACCAGTCATATTGCTGGTATTCGGGTTGGTGTCAAAGATGGGGGCTGTAATGGCTACGAATACGCCTTAAATTTAGTTAAGGAAGCTAACAGCGAAGATGTCCGCTTTGAACAGGATGATGTTCCCATCTATGTTGACCCCACAAGCGTATCTTTATTAGATGGAGTGGTCATTGATTTTGTGGACAGTTTAACCCAAAGTGGCTTCACCTTTACTAACCCCAATGCAACCGATACTTGTGGCTGCGGTAAGTCTTTCTCTACAGCAAACTGCGGTGGCCAAGCTGCTTCTTGTGGCTAAATAAAGCTTTGATTTTTGATGGTTATTTTTTCTTTTAAAGAAGGAATAACTGGTTAAAAATCACTGGTAAATGTTCCTATGATTAAGGAGAACACTCATGACTGCTACGTATCAAGTTCGTCTGCTCAAAACTTCTAAGAAAAAGAACAAAGAGACAGGCAAAAAAGAAGAAATCGCCGAAATGGACGTTACCCTAGAGGTTGCTGAAGATCAATACATTTTTGATGCAGCCGAAGAAAATGACGTTGAGTTGCCCTCTTCTTGTCGTTCTGGTGGTTGTTCTAGTTGTGTGGGACGCATCGTTGAAGGAGAGGTTGATCAAGAAGATCAAAGCTTTCTCGATGATGAACAAGTGGAAAAAGGATGGGTGTTACTTTGTGTTGCTTATCCCCGTTCTAACTGTACGATTAAAACCCACCAAGAAGCTTATTTGGCATAAATTCTTGACCTATTTTCCTCATCCATCTGCTGAGGAAGTCGTAGCATATGCTACGACTTCCTGTCCCTAATTGATTATTTCCAGGGAAACATTTTATGGATATTATTCAACAGCAAAAAAACTTGCCTTCTTCGAGGTTTCCTATGAATTTAAGGTGGAAGACGTTTGTTTACAAAACAGCATTTTGGATGATGGGAGAAATTGTCCTTAATCTTTTGGGATTGGATAATGTTGCCGATTATAGTGAGTTTCTTTTTGGCCATGAATTAGAATTGTCTAAAAAGAACCATCGGACTGTTAAATTGTCTTGTCTCAAGCCCAAGTTTTGTGACAAAATTAATGAAAACTGTCCGGTAGATGAAGTGGCTTTACAATTTTCTGATTCTCCGATTGAAGATTGTATTACTAACCATAAAATTTTCTTTAAAAAATGCACAAAAATTAAACATTATTGTATTAAGGCTTCGTTATTTTCTGATTTATCGTACAATTTGAAATGGGAAGATTATAGTGGTGATTCGTGAAAAGTTAGTCCAAGAGTATCGGAATCTTGTTAACTCTTACCATCCTTATATTAATTCCTTATTAAATAACTGTTATATTAACATTATTGATGGTTGTCTTAATTCTGTTTCTCCTCCTTACTATTATTTGGGAGTTTATTATGCAGGGAGACAAGAAAAAGAAATTACTTTATATCTAAATGAATTAAGAAAAATTGCCAAAACTTTTGGTATGGTTGATATTATTTTTATTAATGCTAAACAAATTATACGTGATCCTTCGTCTACTCTGAAAAGAGAAAATACCCGTCTTTGGTTAGAACTTTATTGGATTTGTAGTAAAGTGACTACTTATTTAGATTAATCCCTAATTATAATAATTACCAATTGGTCTAATCCAAGTGGATGATGACAAGTTAAAATAACTATGATAAAGAAGATTATTATCAAAAAATATCAAAAAGATCAATAATAATTTATTTTATGTATCTCTAGTTACTGTTTAAAATAAGAAAAAAAATTACACTAATAACAAGGTACAAAAAAGAGAGATGAAGTGTAATCAATGTCCTGATAGTTGCCAAAAAAATCCCCAAACTTCTACCAGTTTCTGGCAAAATTTCTTGCCAAAACGTTTTCAGGGTCAACCCATAGAAGTTGTTTCTCAAGGAACCATTGCCTTACTGGGTTCTCCTAACGTGGGTAAAAGTCTTTTGTTTAATGTTTTAACTGGGGCTTATACTAACGTTTCTAACTATCCTGGAACCACGGTGGAAGCTTCTCGTAACTATACCAAAATTGCGGGAAAAACTATCACTATTATTGATACACCGGGGATGTATTCTTTAATGCCCATGACAGAAGAAGAGCGATTTTCTAGAGAGTTATTATTCAAAGAACCTTTAGACTTAGCGGTTCATGTCATTGACGCAAAAAATCTCAGTCGAATGTTAAATTTAACCTTTCAACTGATAGAAACCCAGGTGCCTATTTTACTGGCTGTCAATATGATTGATGAAGCAGAAAAATTAGGAATATGGGTCAACGAAAAGCAACTAGAAGCATCCCTTGGTATCCCTGTTGTGACCTTATCTGCTGCTCAACAAAGAGGCATCAAAAGTTTAACTGCTAAGATGGCTAACTATGTCCACATTCCTGCGCTATCCTACAGCTATTGAAGAAGGAATCACGAAAATAGAGTGCCTTCTCACCAGCGATCATAACGTTGTGAAAGCGGCCATTGAACCGTTAGTTTCTCGGCGTTCTTTAGCCCTTTTATTACTGCAAAATGATCCCTTATTATGGGATAAAGTCCGTCAATATGAACCGAGATTTGAAGCAATTGAAATGGTAGTCGAATCGGTTCAATCTCAATTTAGTGATCCCTTAGTTTTAGTCATCGCTAAAACCCGTCATCAAGCGACTAAAAAAATTGAAGAATTAGCCATTGTCAAAATCAAAAAAACCTCAACAGAAAGCGAAGAATTTTTTCATCGTTTAACTGTTAATCCTATTACCGGATTTCCCCTACTCTTTTTGATTATTTATTTCGGAATTTATCAATTTGTCGGTCGCTTTACGTCAGGGGTTTTAGTTAATTACTTTGAACAGGGTTTTATTCAGCAAATTAACCCTATTATTAACGGGATAGCGTATTACTTATTGCCTTGGACTAGCTTACAAAATTTAGTGGCCAATGACCAGGGAATTTTAACCTTAGGGATGCGTTATGTTATTACTATTATTTTACCGATTACTACCACATTCTTTTTGGTCTTTTCTATCCTTGAGGATAGTGGTTATTTACCAAGAATTTCCCTACTAATCGATCATTTCTTTAAAATGATTGGCTTATCGGGTCGTTCTATTATTCCTTTAATTTTGGGGTTAAGTTGTGGCAGTATGGGGTCATTAGTTACTCGTACCATTGAGAGTAAAAGAGAGCGTTTTGTTGTCTCTTTATTATTAGTCTTAGTCATTCCTTGTTCGGCTCAATTAGGGCTTTTTATTGGCCTCCTGTCCCAAAATCCCATCGCTTTAATTATTTGGTGGGTTTGTATTGCTTTGATTTTCGCTATTATTGGCTCTATAACCGCTAAAGTTTTGCCAGAAAGTCTCTCGTATTTCTATATGGAAATACCCCCCTTGCGCTTACCTCATCTGCGTTCAATTCTCACCAAAACCTATAGTCGAGTGCGGTGGTATTTAAGTGAAATTATTCCTTGGTTTACGTTAGGTTCGGTTCTACTTTGGTTGGGAACATTAACAGGAATCTTACCATTATTAACCCATGCTATAGAACCCATAATGCTAAAACTAGAACTACCACCTGAAGCCTCAACTATGTTTATTTATGGCTTTTTTCGACGGGACTATGGGGCAGCCGGAATGTTCGATTTACACCATTCTAGCTTATTAGAGGGAAGACAATTAGTGGTTGCTGCTTTAACCTTAACGCTGTTTATTCCTTGCCTGTCTCAGTTGAAATTTATGGTCAGGGAACGGGGGTTAAAAACAACCATTGCTTTGAGTAGTTTGGTGATTATTTTTGCGTTTTCGATGGGCTATTGCTTGAACAAACTATTACTAATTTTGGAGATAATCTAATGATGTTTACCAAAACATTTGCCATTGAGTCCTCTGCCTTAAACTTGATGAAAGAAAAGGAAAAAGGAGTCATTACCCAGTTTAGAAAAAGCGATGAAAATTTACTGAGAAAACTCATTGCCATTGGGATTATGCCAGGATTACCCATTACCTTAGAGCAGAAATTTCCTTCCTATGTGATTAAAATTGATGGAACAAGAATCGCTTTAGACCGTTCCATTGCCAAGGCAATTTATGTGAGAAAAACAAGGTAAAATGAAACTAGCAACCAGACAAAATCACTCACAATTTGCATTTCTTGTTTCCATTCCCATCGCTATTTTAGGGGGATTAATGGGGTTAGGGGGGGCTGAATTTCGCTTACCCATTTTAGCCGGTCCATTGGGTTATTCTGCCCGTCAAGTGGTTCCTCTTAACTTAGCTATTAGTTTAATTACTATTCTTATTTCTCTATTAGTCAGGGGAAAGTTTTTATCCCTATCAACGGTTATTCCTTACAGTCAAGTTATTATTTTCCTCATCGTTGGTGCGATGATTATGGCTTTTGTAGGAGCAAGTTGGGCTAAACATTTATCCAACGAAAAACTAGAAAGAATTATTTTAGTTTTTCTAATTATTATTGGTTGCGCGTTAATTATTGAAGGACTTTTACCCGAAAGTTTACCCGCTTTAGTTCCTGCTATTCCCAGTTTACAAATTATTGTCGCTTTAACTTGTGGTTTGATTATTGGCCTCGTTAGTAGTGTGTTAGGAGTGGCTGGAGGTGAGTTAATTATTCCTACCTTAATCTTTGCCTTTGGGGTAGATATAAAAATCGCAGGAACCGGCAGTTTATTGATTAGTTTACCCACCGTAATCGTCGGTTTACTAAGGTATCATCATCAAGGATCTTTTATCAATAAACAACCCCTAAAAGACACGGTTTTACCCATGGGGTTTGGCTCATTAATTGGGGCAATTCTTGGTGGTTTATTGGTGGGTATTGTTCCGTCTAATCTGCTCAAAATTATTTTAGGTATTATCTTAAATATTGCTGCCTTAAAAGTGTTTCTCCACACTCAACGTTAATTGTTTTATTCAGGGAAGGAAGTATCATGACATTGGATTGGTCCCCCATTTGGATATCATTAAAAACGGCTGCATTAGCTACATTTTTCGCCTTTTTTCTGGGGGCGATCGCAGCAAGAACCATGTTTAAATATCGGGGCAAAGGAAAAGGCTTAATCGATGGTATTTTGACCGCCCCTTTGGTACTTCCCCCAACGGTTGTGGGCTTTTTTCTCCTCTTATTGTTAGGAAAATATGGACCAATCGGTAGACTTTTAAGATTAGTTGATGTTACAATCATTTTCACTTGGTATGCTGCCGTAATTGCAGCTACGGTTGTCGCCTTCCCCTTGATGTATAAAACCGCCTTGGGAGCCTTTCAACAGATAGACCGTAATTTGTTGTCCTCGGCGAGAACCCTGGGAGCTACAGAATGGCAAGTCTTCTGGAAAGTTCTTCTCCCCCTAGCTAGACCAGGCTTAATCTCAGGGGTCTTACTAGCCTTTGCCCGCGCTTTAGGGGAGTTTGGAGCCACCCTGATGTTGGCCGGTAGCATACCCGGAAGAACCCAAACCCTTCCCATTGCCATCTTCTTCGCTGCTGAAAGTGGGGACATGGCAGAAGCCTTGCTCTGGGTAAGCGTCATGTTAGGGTTATCCTTAACTATTGTGGTTGGGGTCAACTATTGGAATGATAACCGTCCCCAGAAACGGATCAGGAAACGGGCCAAAGAAGGTTATCTTACCCTGGTAGACGAGAGTTTACTCCCTTGGGATCATCCTGTTACCCCCTTAACCTGGGAATATAGCAGCACAAATGTTTTACCCGATCCCATTGAGTTAATTGTTGATATACAAAAGAAATTACCAGAATTTACCCTTAACGTTTCTTTTTCCAGTAATCAACTGCCATTAGGGCTGTTAGGCGGCTCAGGAGCGGGGAAAAGCTTTATTTTACGCTGTATTGCGGGCTTAGAAACCCCCGATCACGGTTGCATTATCCTCAATGGTCGGGTTTTATTCGACTCCAGAAGGGGTATTAATGTCCCTATCCGCGATCGCCGTGTCGGGTTCTTATTTCAAAATTACGCCCTTTTTCCCCACCTTACCGTTGCCCAAAACATTGCTTTTGGCCTGCCGAAAACCCTCTCATCCCTTGCCATTCGTCAACGGGTAGAAAAGCAACTGATGGCGGTACAATTACAGGGATTAGGCGATCGCTATCCTCAAGAACTCTCAGGAGGACAACAACAGAGAGTTGCCTTAGCCAGAGCCTTAGCCAGTGAACCGGATATTTTGCTACTAGACGAACCATTTTCCGCCCTAGACACCTATTTACGGGATCAACTGGAAAAACTCCTCAGACTCAGTTTAATCCACTTTCCAGGGGCAACCTTGTTTGTCTCCCATAACCTAGAGGAAGCCTATCGTATTTGTCCCAACCTCTTGATTCTAGACGAAGGACAAATTATTGCCCAAGGTCCCAAACAAGACATCTTTGACACCCCCTACTCGTTTCGAGTCGCCCAACTCACCGGTTGTAAAAACTTTTCTCGCGCCGTTATACAGTCCAAGAATACCGTCACCGCGCTTGACTGGGGATGTACCCTACGAGTCCACGAACCCATCCCCGACGACTTCGCCCATGTAGGTATCCGCGCCCATCACCTCATCTTTACCGGGTTAAACGGGCAACAAACCGACTCTCAAGACAACATTTTTCCTGCTTGGCTAACCACCACCAGCGAAACCCAACACCGAATGACATTATACCTGAAGTTAAATTCTTCCCCTACCAGTCCCTTCGACTATCACCTACAAGTTGAAGTGTTCAAAGATCAGTGGAATGCGCTGCAACAGCTTCCCCAACCCTGGCAGATACAACTTCACCCCACTCGCCTCATGTTACTACAGAATTCAAGCGGTTCCGTATCTCTTGAATACAAACCTAGCCACTCGTCAAGAATGACTAGGGATGATCGATCTAACCAACACCCATCCTAATACAAGGAGGACACTTATTATGGCAAGTTTAACTGGTTTAACCTTTGGTAAACTTGATTGGATTCCTAAATTTGTTGAAGCGATCAACAAAGACACCTGCCTTGGTTGCGGACGTTGCTTCAAAGTCTGTGGTCAAAACGTTTTAACCCTAATGGGTGTTAACGAAGAAGGGGAGTTTGTGGACGAAGACGAAGACGACGACGATATTGAGCGTCAAGTCATGACCATTGCTAACAAAGCCAACTGTATTGGTTGTGAAGCTTGCGCCCGCATTTGTCCCAAAAACTGCTACACTCACGCCCCTTTACCTGCGTAAGTCCCTTAGGTTAAGTTGGGTTGCGCTTCGGCGCACCCTCTTGCCTTTTAGGAAGTCAAAATGCAAAAAAATAAGGTGATTATTATAATATGACAAGAATCAAATTATTGATTAGTTTTACTCAGTAAATTTAGTGAATTTAATGTATCAATTAAAGATTTCGTTTCAGATTCTGCTTTAAATTGATTTTTAGATAAATCAAGTGGTGATTTTTCAATCACAGATATTACTAACTCAAATAACTTCAAATATTTTTCTTCGTCTTTCAGCTTTTTGATAAAATCTTCTGATTTTTTTTCAATTTTAGAGCTATTTAGGTAATCAACCGTCACTGAATTCATCGATAATATTCGAGCTAACATAATCATGTGATAGCGAAGTTTTTTATACTTTGTATCTATTGTTTTATTGCGAAATAAACTTTCTAGTCGATAGAAACACAAGGCACTTCCATAATAAGGGGCATATTTATGATCATTATTAAAAATTTTATCTTTGAATCTTTTAGCAATTGTTCCATAATAACCTGATACTAAATGAGGACTATTAAGGAAAGCAGAAGCAAATGACTTAATTTGAATCGCAATTGAAATAACTTGTGTTTTTTTTACGCCTGAATTTGCGTGATACTGTCGTGATCGCCTTTCATAGTAAAGTTCTATTTGATCTTTCATTGCTTCATAATATAGTTCAAGATTTTTCTGAAAAGTCGTTAAAGAAGCTAATTGTTCTGGTTTGACTTCTGTTTGACTATTGGTTGCAAGAGTAATTTGATTTTTGATATCTTCATCTTCAGTAACAATAACTTTAATAGGTACATTAACATTTTCAATACCTTTTTGTTTCTTACACTGATGTAAGACATGGCTAGTCTGACATCCATTTACTACTTGATAATCCCTTAAAGTAAATGCGTTTCCAGCAGGAGTAAGAGATGTTGAAACAAGTGTAACACCGTTATTAAGCAAACAAAATAAATCAAATTTTTTTTCATTTAAAGTTTGTTTTATTTTACTGTTAATTTCATTTTCTCCTAAAAAATCTCTTACATTATCATAAAATATATTATATATTGACTCATTATCATCTTCAATTAATTTAATGAATTCTTTAAAGGGAACAAGTCCTAAATAAGCTTCTTTTACTCCTTCGATATCTGGTAAAGTAATTTTATTTTCAAATTTAATTGTACTCGATAATTTGTTACGAGTTTCATTATATAATTTTTGTAACTCTGTTGCTCCATAAGGCTCGAATTCAACCTGATTGAATAGTCCACTATCTTCTATTTCCTGAACACCCGACGAAATTACAGCTTTTAGATTTTGATCATTAAACCACTTACCCGTAGTAACATAAAGAAGCTTACAATTTGGTCTACGATTTAGCATATAAGAAGAATTTTTAATGACAGTTTCCCAAATTTCTTTAAGCCTTTTGATCTTTTCATTATGAACCAGTTTAGGTTTGTCATCCAGAAAATCTTTAACTCCAAAAATAAAAGTGCCTATTTCTGAACCCTCAAATTTTCTAGATGTTTTTGATTGTATGAAAGTAATATTACAGTCAAGATAACCATTTTCAGAAACTATATCATCAAGCTCTTGAACGTCAGTAATTAGCCTACCATTAATCACAATAGCAAGTCCATCTATTCCTGCATCACCACTATTTCCTGTACATAACGAGTCAATCTCAAAACTACCTCTATGAAGTTTTGAACCTGTTACATAATTGACGAAATATTCAAATTGTTTTGACTCTTCAAGTTGTTCAAGTTCATGTTGCTCAACAAAATTATTTACTAAATTTTCTGTTATTCTATCCATTTTTAACTAGTTTCTTTTTCATTATAGATCCACTGTACAATATTTTTAATATAAATCAAATTAAATTTTTGTTAAAACTAAGATCAGCTAGTAGGTTGGGTTGACGAACGAAACCCAACAATATTATGAACTATTTCATTACTTTAAATCTATTTAAAATTTGATGTAATTCTCTGAGCTTAGAAGATTATAGATATAAATGATATATACTAATAATATAAATCAAAATACTCGCCATGAAACGAAAAACCGCTAAACTATTTATGAACGGTCGTAGTCAAGCTGTACGGTTGCCTCAAGAATTTCGATTTGAAGGTAAAGAAGTTTATATTCATAGAGTTGGAAATAAAGTTATCTTATCTCCTAAACCGACTACCTGGGAAGACTTTTTTGAGAAAACCCCTTTACCCTCAGAAGATTTTATGGAACAAAGAATCGATTTACTTCCTCAAACTAGAGAGGAACTATTCTAAATGTATATGTTAGATACTAACATTTGTATTTATATCATTAAAAAGCGTCCATCCACGGTATTAACTCGTTTTCAAACGATTGCTTCTGAAGATTTATATCTTTCTGTGATGACGGTAGCTGAATTACAATATGGTGTAGATAAATCTAATGCTAAAAGTAAGAATCAAGAGATTTTAGATGATTTTATCTCACGCTTACAAGTTTTACCTTGGGAAGAAACAGCAGGACAATGCTATAGCAAAATTCGTAATTATTTAGAAGCAAAAGGAACTCCTATTGGTAATATGGATATGTTAATTGCAGCACATTGTCAAAGTCAAAATTATACCTTAGTTACTAATAATATTCGAGAATTTGAAAGAATTCCTGATCTCAAAGTAGAGAACTGGGTTTAATATTGATCTTGTAGGTTGGGTTGAGGAACGAAACCCAACAATATTATTCTTTTAATTTCTGTTATACTACAAACTGAGAAGTTAAATTAAATGGAGGTAAATATGATTGAAGCTCTTAATAAAGTAATGACCAAACTTGAGAAATTACCGGAATCTGAACAAGAAAGAATTGCTCAGATAATTCTTAATGAAGTAGAAAAACAAGAATTAACTGTCTTATCTTCTGCTTCTTTTTCTCTGGAAAATCAGCCTTTTGTTGGAATGTGGAAAGATAGAAAAGAGATGCAAAATAGTTCTCAATGGGTACGTCAATTAAGACGAGAACAATGGCAAGGTTAAGATGGTTTATGTTTTGATAGATACGGATATTTTAATTGATGTAGCTAATGGAGACTTAACGGCAATTACCCGTTTAGCTGATGAGTCAAAAAAAGCCGTTTTATCGTTTTATCGGTTTCTATTATTACAATAATGGAGTTAATCGTTGGATGTCGTAATAAGTCTGAGTTACAAAAATTAAATCGTTTTTTAAGTCAATTCCATTGCTTAACCTTGAATCAAGAAATTTCTGATTTAGGAATTCAGTTAATGCAAAAGTATTATTTAAGTCATGGTTTAATGATTCCTGATGCTTTAATTGCAGCGACGGCGATAGGTTATAATACTGCTTTACTTAGTAAGAATCAGCGAGATTATTGTTTTATTTCCTCTCTAAATCTACTACCTTATCCTTAATATATATCAACGTCGATCTTCTAGGTTGGGTTTCGTTCCTCAACCCAACAATATGATGAACTATTTCATTACATTAATTCTATCTAAAATTTGATGAAATTCTCCCATCTTAGAAGATAATAGAATTAGACCCTACAGCCTAATATTATGAATAAACTTTCTTGGTACGATGCGTCCGAAGACGTAAAAGAGTTATTAGTATTAGCCACAGATAACTGGGAAAATAGCAGTTTATCTGAGCAATATATTAATCAAGCGTTGGAAAAAGCAGGGGATAATATCGATGTTTTAGTAGGAGCTTATCGCTTCTTTTTCTATAAAAATAAACCAGAATTAGCCCTAAAAATTGCTAAAAAAGTCTTAGGAATTATCCAAGAAAAAGAAAACTTACCGTTAGAATGGGAACAACTGCAACCTATTTTAATGAAACGTCAACAAGAACCTAACATAAGACTCTATCTTAATGCTTATGCGTCCCAAGGTTACATTTTAGCTAAAATGGGTGAAATTGAAGCAGCAAAATTAATCACTGAACGGGTTCAAGAAATTGATGAACATCGGGAATCTTGTGCTACAACCGTGTTTGAAGTGTTAACCAAAGACCCCGACGAAGATGATGATTAAACAGTTTGTGATTCTTTAAATCGTTCGTTTACTTCATCCCAATTGATAGTATTCCACCAAGCATCAACATAATTTCCTCGAGCATTTTGGTAATTAAGATAATAAGCGTGTTCCCAAACATCAATCCCTAAAATGGGGTATTTTCCTTCCATAATAGGATTATCTTGTCCTTCTGAATTGGTAATAGCTAGACGACCATTTTTGTCTCTAACTAACCAAACCCAACCACTACCAAACCGTTTGAAAGCTTCAGCCTTAAATTGCGTTTTAAACGCTTCAAAACTACCAAAAGAGTTATTAATAACTCTCGCAAATTCACCATTGGGTTGACCTCCACCATTGGGACTCATAATTGCCCAGAATACAGTATGGTTATAATGACCACCGCCATTATTACGCACGGAAGTCCGAATATCTGAGGGGATACTATCAAGATTTCCGAGTAGTTGTTCCAGGGTTTTTCCCTGTAATTCAGGGTGTTGTTCGAGGGACTTATTAAACTTTTTAAGATAGCCTAGATGGTGTCCTGTGTAGTGAATTTTCATGGTTTGACCATCGATAAAAGGCTCCAAAGCATTATAATTGTAGGGTAGAGGAGCTTGAACAAATTCCCCAGTCGGAGCTTGAGCTATTTGAGTTACCCTAGTGGTATGGGAAGGAACAGCTGAGTAAACTGGAGCGTTATAAAAGTTACCCCAAGGACAGCAAATGAGAAGAACAATACCAAAAAAGAAGAAGTTAAGCCGATTTGAAATTGTCATAGAAAACGTCTTATTAGTTATTTTAAATTAGAGCAAATGGTATCCATTTTAACTACTAAATTAATTAAAATACTAACTTGGGTCAACGGGGATTATAACTAAGAAGTAAATAGATTAGTTGCCAGATATGTTGAATCTATCTAGAAAACTTAAATCAATTTTCGTCTCAGTTGATCTAAAGCGGTACAACTGCTTAAATAACGAATAATGTCCCGAGTGCGATCGCCAAAAGTACACTCCACACTGGCCACTTGACCATCCGGACTAGCAATGCCAATATAAACCAACCCCACCGGTTTAATGTCCGTCCCCCCACCCGGACCCGCAATACCCGTAATACTCATCCCCCAATCAGTTTTTAACCGTTGCTTAACCCCTAAAGCCATCTGTTGCGCTACAATATTACTAACTGCTCCATGATGCTCCAACGCCTCTGCACTGACTTCTAAAAGGGAGATTTTAACGCGGTTATCGTAAGCGATAACCCCACCCCAAAAGTAGTCAGAACTGCCAGGAATCTCGGTGAACATTGCCCCTAACCCGCCACCAGTACAAGATTCCGCCACCGCTACAGTTTGCTGTTGTTCCCGTAATAACCCCCCCACGACCTGGGCTAAGGTGTTATCGTCTTGGCCAAAATAGTCTGCCCCTGCAATATTAATAATTTCTCGGGCCACCGGTTCAATAATGGAATTGGCTTCTGCTTCAGAGGTGGTTTTAGCAGAAATCCGTAAACGAACTTCCCCCAAAGACGCATAAGGGGCGACAGTGGGGTTAGTCAGGTCAAAAAAGTGGTTAACCTTGGTAGCCAAAGACGACTCCCCAATGCCCCTAAAACGTAGCATTCTGCTAAAAATGATTTCTTTGCCCCAACCCTGGCTTTTCAGGTGAGGAACCGCCGTTTCTGACCACATCCGCTTCATTTCAGACGGGACTCCAGGGAAGGTCATCAGGGTTAAATTAGCCCTAGGTCCCCAGATGATGCCGGGGGCGGTGCCGGTGGGATTGGGCAAAATAGTCGCCCCATCAGGAATTAAGGCTTGTTTGCGGTTATTCTCGTTCATCTGCCGTCCCCTGGCGGTAAACTTGCGTTGAATATCTTCAATAATATCGGCTTTTTCCACGAGGGGACTGTTAAAACATTGGGCAATAGTTTCTGTGGTCAAATCATCGGGAGTCGGTCCTAAACCCCCAGTAAAGAGGAGAATGGAAGCCCTTTGGCTGGCAATATTAATCACTTCCTTGAGACGAGTGGGGTTATCTCCGACCACCGTTTGATAGTAATGGGGAATCCCTAAATTAGCCAATTCTTTGGCCAAAAACTGAACATTGGTGTTAACAATGTCCCCTAGTAAAAGTTCTGTACCAACGCAAATAATTTCTGCACTCATTCTCGATTAATCTGTCGGGTTCTTTAATAATTCTACGGCATCACGGCCATCGATTTCTTGTAAATAAACTTTCACTTGTTCATCGGAAGAGGTGGGCAATTTTTTCCCAGTAAAATCGGGATGAATGGGTAACTCTCGATGGCCGCGATCAACTAATACTAATAAACGGATCATTTTCGGTCTTCCGTATTCGCTGACTGCGTTTAAAGCAGCACGAATGGTTCGGCCTTTATAGATAACATCATCCACTAAAATGACCGTTTTTCCCGTCAGATCAAAGGGGACTTTTGTTTTAGCCGGGGTTCTGGTTTTAATCCGGTCTAAATCATCCCGATAAAAGGTCACATCAATAGCCCCCACTGGCACTTTAATTCCTTCTAACAGTTCCATTTGTTGGGCTAACATATAAGCTAAGGGAACCCCTCTGGTGTGAATTCCCAATAAAATAATGTCAGATAAATTGCCCGATTTTTCAATGACTTGAGAGGCTAAACGAGTAATCACTCGTCGTAGTTTTTCAGGTGAGAGGATTTTTTTAGCCATTGTCTTGCTGATTTTACCTCTATTTTATCAAGAATTGGGTAAAACCCCAACTTTCACGTTTAAAGTTAACAGTTTGCCGTTGCGTTCAACTTCCATGGGAAGGGTACTTCCCACCTGAATCTGTTCCACTGCTTTTTGAATATCTGAGGGGGTTTTTTGGGGTTGTTGGTTAATGGATTGAATGATATCTCCTGCTTTTAAACCTGCTGCTGCGGCTGGAGAATTAGGAACCACTTTGACGATCAAAATACCAGACGCTACCTTGATATTTAGTTCCCCCGTCTCTTGTAATTTTTGCTTAATTTCTGGAGTAATTTCTACCATTTGAATTCCCAAATAGGGATGTTCAACGGTTCCCTTTGCAATGAGTTGTTCTGCAATAGATTGGGCTTTATTAATAGGAATAGCAAACCCAATTCCTTGAGCATTTCGGAAGATGGCGGTATTGATTCCGATGACTTCACCTCTGGCATTGAGAAGCGGACCACCGGAATTACCTGGGTTAATGGCTGCATCGGTTTGGATAAAATCAACCCGTTTATCACCTACTCCAATTTGAGAACTGAGTCGTCCTGTGGCACTGATAATTCCTGTGGTGACGGTATTATCTAAACCCAAGGGATTTCCAATGGCTATCGCCCATTCTCCTACGTTAAGTTTATCGGAGTTTCCGGCTTTAACCGTGGGTAAATTATCGGCTTCAAGATCAATCACAGCCAGATCAGTAACCGAGTCAGTTCCTAACACTTTCCCTGTAAAAGTTCGACCGTCTTTTAACGTAACGGTAACCTCTCGGTTTCCCGCAACTACATGGGCGTTGGTCAGAATTTTTCCGTCTTGACTGACGATAAATCCTGAGCCGGTTCCCCGTTGAGTTTCTTCGTCAGGAATATTGGGAATTTGTGACCCAAAAAAGCGACGGAAAAAGGGATCATTAAATATAGGAGGAACCTCTGTTTTAACGGTGCGAGTAGCATCAATTCTCACCACCGCCGGACCCACTTTTTTAACCACATCAGTGACAAAGTTTTCTGAGGTTATGGTGGGTAAAGAAGACCATTCTTGGGGAATTTCTGCAGTAGTAGAGGGGGCAAGATTTTCTGTCTGTTGGACGAAAAGATGGGGATAACTAAAGGCAATAGTCCCCCCAATACCTACCCCCATTCCTAATAAAATTAAGGAGATATAAGTCAGGGGTTTTTGTAAAATAGAACCTTGAGAGTCGGTCATTTTTCCTGATGAATAAGGTTGATTTAAACTATGGTTTTTCATGGCTTTGTTTATTTATGCTGTCAACAATAAGAAAGAAAAGTCAGTCCGTATGAGGAGTGGATGATGGGAAAACGGCTTATTGGACTGACATTTTTTACTATAAGGGGAGGATATGACAACCTCGTGACAGTGAGATGACGTTTTGATGTCGAAAGGAGGCAGGAGGCAATCCCCCCTATCCCCATTCTCAAGGGAGCAGGCAGAAGGCAGGAGGGTTTAAATTTTAGGTTGTTCCATTTAATGAAAAATAGGTAAGATTTCTGAAAAAAATCCCCTTTACCCCTAACTTTATTATAAATCATGTCAACCCAATCTTAATCGGACTTCTAACTTGTGGAAGGAACGGAACGATAAAACGTTAAACTGGTATTACCATAATGTTTTTCTCTCACAAGTTCCAATCCTTTGATCTCTATTGCTTGCCAAAATTGAGGATTATGTTCTACGGCTATTTCTCCTTGTTCATTTAATAATTGATAATTAACAATTAATTCTAATACGGGTTGATATAATAAACTTTGATAAGGGGGATCGAAATAAATTCGATCGCATTTTTTCCCTCCTAAGATTTTTAATACTTTTAAAATATCTCCTTTGAACACTTTAAATTCTTGCTCATTGTTGGCTATTTTTGTCCAATTTTCAGTAATAATTTTACAGGCTTTTCCATACTTTTCTATACCCATAACCACGGCAGCCCCACGACATAAGGCTTCTGCTCCCATGGAACCATTTCCTGCACATAAATCCAACCAATAACACCCTCTTACTTCTGCTTGCCAAATATTAAATAAGGCTTCTCTCACCTTTGCTGATGTGGGACGGGTCAAGTCTCCTGGCAAGGTTTTTAATAGTCGGTTGCCATAAATTCTCATTTTACTGTTATCTATTAGCTTCTCTAACTGTTAAACTTATCCCTTAATTTGTATTATCTTCTTTTTCTTGTTTTAACTTTATCTCTAATTCTTGAAGTTGTTCTTTTTGGGTTTCTAATTCGAGTTGGCGACGGGTTAAATCAAGACTTTTGGCTGTAATTTCCTGTCGCCATTGTTCTACTTTTTCTTGTTCTTTTTCCACCCATTCAGGGGTAATAACTCCGTTGGTTAAATAGATTTCTACTAACCCCATCACCCAATCTTTGGCTTGTTTGACTTCGATAATTTCTTGATTGTCAGCCAAGGTTACTAACACCAAAACCCCATCTCCAAAACCCATCGGGATGCTACAGGGGATGATTTTATCAGATAGGGTATCCCAAAGGTTTTGGGAGGTTTGGCGTGCCAGCAACAGAAGTTCCATCTCGCCTGAGTCGGGATTCTTTTTCACTTGGGCTAGGTGCAGCATAGTGGGTTACAGGATGGGCGCGGTGGTATCTCTATTATTGCAGACGCTTGAGACGTTCGCGTAAAATTTCGGCTTGTTTTTCGGCTTCGGCTAAAGCATCTCTTGCTCCTTGAACAACCGCTTCGGGGGCTTTATTGACAAAACCTGGGTTGTTAAGTCGGCCTGAGAGGGATTTGATCTCAGCCTCAATTTTACCTAAGCTTTTCTCTAATTTGGCGCGAAGACTAGCAATATCAACGACACCAGAGAGAGGAATTAGGGCTTGTATGGTTCCGACGACTCCAGCCACGACTTGTTCCGTTTGCTCTTCTAGTTGAGGTGTAATGGTTAAATTTTCCACTTTCCCTAAGTCTTGGATGTATTTTCGTCCTGATTCTAGGATAGATCGTTCTTGCTCACTTTCACTCTGTAAGATTACGGAAACCTTTACACCGGGTTTAATATCCGCTTCAGCCCGCATATTTCTCAGGGTGCGGATGGTTTCAAAGAGGAGGGTAAAGGAGTCCTCTAATTCGGGTTTAATGAGGCTATTATCGACGTTAGGATAGGGTTGTAGGGCGATAAATTGCCCGTTGCTTTGGCTGAGGGTTTGCCAGATTTCTTCGGTAATATGGGGCATGAAGGGATGGAGTAATTTTAGGGTACCATCCAGCACATAAGCTAAGGTTTGTCTGGCAACGTCACGGGACGGGGTTTCAGCCCAGAGACGGGTTTTTACCAGTTCGATATACCAGTCACAAAAATCTCCCCAGATGAATTCATACAGCCCTTTAGCTGCTTCTCCTAAGCCATAGGCTTCGATATAGTCCCTCGTTTGTTGGACGGTTTGATGGAACCGTGAAAGTATCCATTTATCCGACAATTCTAGTTTATCTACATCAGGGGTGCCTAAAGTTTGGGGGGTTTCTCCTTTGAGGTGCATCATCACAAACCGCGCTGCATTCCACAGTTTGTTGGCAAAATTTCGAGAGGCTTCGACGGACTCGGATTGGTCGGTTTTGCGATCGTATTGTAGGCTAATATCCTGTCCTGCGCCCGCTACTTCTCTGATCAGGGTATAA
This sequence comes from Crocosphaera sp., assembly GCA_030066295.1. Classification (GTDB taxonomy): domain Bacteria; phylum Cyanobacteriota; class Cyanobacteriia; order Cyanobacteriales; family Microcystaceae; genus Crocosphaera. Next base: position 8,832 of record JASJBX010000037.1, on the reverse strand, counting down.
CGAAGTGCATCAGTACCATATTTTTCAATTAAGATTAAAGGGTCGATGCCATTATTAGCGGACTTTGACATTTTTTTGCCGTTTTCATCCCGAACTAAGCCGTGAATATAGACATCTTTAAAGGGCATTTGCTCGGTAAAATAGCCAGCCATCATGGTCATTCTGGCTACCCAGAAGAAGATAATATCAAATCCAGTTACCAGGGTACTGGTGGGGTAATAAGTGTTTAAATCTTCCGTATTTTCGGGCCAGCCTAAGGTGGAAAACGGCCACAAACCGGAAGAGAACCAAGTATCCAAAACATCGGAATCTTGTTCTAGTTTAATGTTATTTCCATACTCTTTTTTTGCTTTTTCTAACGCTTCTGCTTCTGAATGCGCCACAATAAAAGGGGTGTTATCGGTAATTTCTCCGTTCGTTTCGCTAATAATGTACCAAGCCGGAATTTGATGTCCCCACCATAATTGACGAGAAATACACCAATCTTTTAATTTTATTAACCAATCTCGATAAACTTTTTTCCAGCGTTCAGGGACAAAATTGGGAGAATTATTTTCGTCTAAACATTTTAAGGCTTTTTGGGCTAAGGGATCGATTTTGACAAACCATTGTGTGGATAATAACGGTTCAACAGGAACCTTGCCTCTGTCGCTGTAAGGAACCGCATGACTATAGTTTTCTATTTTGATTAAAAATCCCTCTTCTTCTAACTTTTTAACCACATTTTTACGGGCAACATACCGATCTTGTCCTTCAAATATTCCTGCATTTTCGTTGAGTGTCCCGTCTTTATTCATAATATTAATAAAGGGAAGTTGATGACGGTTTCCCATCTCGAAATCATTGGGGTCATGGGCTGGTGTAACTTTAACACACCCAGTCCCAAATTCGGGATCAACTAAGTCGTCTGCAAAGATCGGTATTTCTCGCCCAACTATGGGTAATTTTATAGTTTTTCCGAGCAAATTTTTGTATCTTTCATCGTTAGGATTGACCGCAACTCCTGTATCCCCTAACATGGTTTCCGGCCGGGTGGTAGCGACTTCAACATGACCACTACCGTCGCTTAAGGGATAACGAAAGTGCCATAAATGACCGTCTACCTCTTTACTTTCTACTTCTACATCTGACACTGCAGACAAAGAAGCAGGACACCAATTAACTAAATAATTACCCCGATAAATTAACCCTGCTTCATATAGTTGGACAAAGGCGGTTCTAACCGCTTTTGATAACCCTTCATCTAGGGTAAACCGTTCCCGTGACCAGTCCGCAGACAGTCCGATTCTTTTCATCTGATTAACAATTTTACCGCCAGATTCTTGCTTCCATTGCCACGCTTTTTCTAAGAATTTTTCCCGTCCAATATCATCACGAGTAATACCCTCTGCTTTGAGTTGTTTATCGAGGATAGTATGAACTGCAATACTCGCATGGTCGGTTCCGGGGAGACATAGGGTATTATGACCGCACATCCGATGATAGCGTACCAATACATCCATGAGGCAATCTCCAAACGCATGGCCCATATGAAGCGTTCCAGTAACGTTGGGGGGAGGGATGACAATGCAATAGGTTTCCCCTTCCTTGCTATTATCTGCTGTGAAGACTTGATGGGTGTCCCATGCGTCTTGCCATTTGGCCTCTGTGGTTTTGGGGTCGTATTGGGTAGGTAGTTCAGGTATGCTTGCGGTCATGGACAATAAAAAGTGGGTGTGTTAATCGTTATCCTTTTAAATTGTGCCATATTATCGGAGTTATATGAAATTATAAGTTAATTTTTTTGTTGACATTTCAAAACCTATGCTTTAGTATGCTAACTAAAATTTTATAAATCTAATTTTTAATAAAGAATATGCTAAAACCTTATTATAAATATAATTAAGTTCAAAAACAGAGGATTTAACCATCATGACAGCTAACTTTAAGATAGATACTGCAACTCTTTATGAAAAAGATTTTTGTTTGTGGTTAGAAACCACAGCAGAATTATTAAAAAATCGTCAACTTGAGAATTTAGATTATGATAATTTAATTGAAGAAATAGAAGCAATGGGAAGAAGTGAAAAACACAGTCTTGACAGTAATCTAGTTGTGATCTTAATGCACTTATTGAGGTATAAATACCAACCTCAAAAACCTTCAAGGAGTTGGTTGCCTTCCATTTTTGAACATCGTCGTCGTTTAAGTAAAACATTTAAAACAAGTCCAAGTTTGAAACGTTATTATCAAGAGGTTTTTGATGAATGTTATCAATACGCAGTGAAACAAGCAAGTATAGAAACAGGTTTACCACTCAATACTTTTCCTAAAACAAGTCCTTTTACGACAGAAGAAACTCTAGATTTTGATTTTATACCAGATGACGTTTAATATCTTCGATTAATTTGTTAATACGTTTGATTACTTTTTTATCGGTTTGTTGCCAATATAAATAATCTTCCCAACCTTGTTCTGACCATTTTAAAATCATTCTTCAATTAAATCTCTTTCTATCCCTTGACCACTTCTTAATTCTTCTATTGCTGTGTTTAATCTCTCAGCATTTTTAGGACTTTTCAATAAGTAAGCGGTTTCTTTTTCTGATTCTATCTCACGCCATACCTCAATGGGAACAATAACGGCAACGGTTTTTCCTTGTTCGTTTGAAACATACTGAATATCTGTTGAGTTCATTTATCAATACCTTGATTAGATTCTTTCCAACACCAGTATACTGCGATTACTGGATATTTTATCAATAGGAAGGGCTTAATAATATTAAGCCCTTACATAAGTTATATCTTTAAATTACTTTCCTTGAAATTAGATTTTTTCGTATCTTTTAATGTTTGCTTGATGATTGGGCTTAACCAAGTAAAGTATAAGGCAATGGATAATAAAAAGAAACCTAATCCTAATACTTTAACATTTTCCCAATTTTTCATCATAATCATCATCCCTAACAAGAATAAACAGAGTTGCCAAGGAACTGCAATGAAAGTGGAAATAATATCATATTTATGTTCTCTGGTTAATCCTTTACTAAATTGTCCCCAAAAGCCAAACGGTTTTGTTGTATTGTAGAAATTTTCGATTACTTTTTTATCAGTTTGATAAGCTTTCGGAGCTATATAAGTACCAATAATACACCCTAATAAAGAACAAATTGCAGGGATAAAAAAGAGAATATATTCTTGATTTTGAGGATTATTAATTATGGGTAAAATAACAGCTTTTGTGAGAATGGCAGCGATCATTCCTGCCAAAGTTCCCCAGGCAAAGCCATAACCATTAAATTTCCACCAATACCAACGTAATAATAAGGGAATTCCTAATCCCACTCCTAACCCTAAAGATAACCAACCCCAAATTTCATTAACATTACTCAAATTAAAGCTAAAGAATAAACCAATTACAACAATTAAAAGAGAGGCGAGACGACTTTGAAAGACTAGATTTTTTTCATGTTCTTCAGAGTCATTAATCATATTATTTTTCAGCAGATAAGGCTCATAAATATCCTTAGTCCAATAAGCAGCACTAGCATTAATAATTGAGGAAAAAGTTGACATGGCAGCAGCCATAAAACAAGCCACTAATAAACCTTTAATTCCTGTGGGTATATAAGTATTAATGACAACCGGTAAAATTAATTCTGGATCGGTGATAGGAGAAGTATGGGTTAAACCATAGTGAATTCCTAAGATAGCGAACGCAGAAATTAGCGGCCAACGAAAAGACATTGAAACAATCCAAAACAAGGATAAAAAGGCCGTATCTTGTTCATTTCTTGCTGCAAAATATCGTTGTGCCATATAGCCCCCTGCACCGCTACATCCTTCGATTATAGTTTTAATAAGGTAGAAGAGTATTACCCCACCAAATAAATTAAAAATTGCATAATCTCCTGGTAAATTAGCTGTCATTGGTGGGAAAATGCTACTCCAATCTGCAAAATTCCAATCCTTAACTAAGAAACCGTCCCCATTGGGAATTGAGACAGAAAAGGTATCAGGGAGTGTCACTGTTGTCCAACATAGCCAAGAAATATAAAGAATAGAACTGAGAATCAATAATCCTTGAAAAACATCAGTCCAAATAACTCCACTAAAACCACTAGCAATGGTATAACTCGCCGCTAAAACTACTAATAAAATAGAGGCAAATCTATCACTAATTCCCGTTAAATTACCAATGAATTTACCCCCACCAATGGAAAAATAACTCATTGCACCAATGGAAAAAACAATGTTAGAAATAGCACTAATAAGACGGGCAAACTCTCCCCCTTTTCCCTTCCCAAAACGAAAAATCATCCATTGTGCTGTGGTCATAACCCGTTTTGGCTCTCCGTGTTCATCAGTAATAACTGCTCTTCTAGTCCATTTACCCATGAAAATCATGAGAAATGCCATAATTAACACAATACCACCCCGAATCTCGATAAAAAAGCCTTGAGTTCCCAAGGCATAAACTAGGGCTGCAATAACCATTGTTCCGGCAATATCCACATTAGAAGCCATTCCTGAAGCCCCCAAGGCCCACCAAGGGAAGTTTCCAAGGTGAAAGTCGTCTATATCACTTTTTTGGCGCAGAAAACGCCATAAACCAGCAATACCTTTGTTTTTTATTATAGGTTTAATTTCTTTCCTGTTATAAAATAAAGGGGGCATAAAGCCAATCATCAGGGTAAGAATTAAATAAGTGAAGATAATTAAATAATCAATGGTTTGCATATACTTTTAGAGATAAGGGGCTTGGGACGCAAACTTAACATGAATTGTGTTAATTGGCAAGACATATCAGAATGATTTTTAAATAGGACGTTTTTTCTTGTACAATGTTTCGATTATCTTTTTACTTTTGATGTTAACTTTGACAACAAGTTAGGGAATCCTAACATTAGCATCACCTAGATGAGTCAATATTGAACTATAATTTAGTACAGTACTAGATTACTTACTAAATCAAGAGCCTTATTGTCTGGGAAGTGCTTAAGTATTAATTCTTGTAAAAGTGTAAAATAAAATGACAAATTCTGGATCTAATTTAAAAGAAGATAGCAACGACTTAGTTAAACTAAATTATAATCATTTTCTCGATCAAATTATTGAAGTTTTAAATGGGGATAACTCTCAAAAACTGTTTAAGGTATCTGAAGATGGCAAACGGTTATTAATGAATGTTGATGAACTTGCTTATAAAGTTTCTCAGTTATCTATGAATGATCCTTTTATTAGTCAACCTTTTGGAACAAAATGTGCATCTATTAATTTTGTTGAAGGAATAGAAAAAAAATTTAGTGATAAATTACATCAAATTCAAGCAAGGGTTAAACAATTATTAGAAAATGCGTTACCGAAGAAAAACCATCAATCTGTATCTATCCAAACCTTTTTAGAGAGTATCGCCACCCCTTTAGAAAATTTAAAAGGCCAAGTTAATAATAACAGTATCACTTTTAATTATCCCTTTGAGCAACAATATACTAATTTACAAAAACAACGGTTAACCCTACCTAAAGATGAACAGAATATTCCCCCATTACTTAGATTACATAAACTCAGTATAACAGTTAAACAGCCCACTAGCTTTGTAAATGAATTAAGAAATAGTTTAGAAAATTATCTTGAAATAAATTTTGAAGAGGAAAAAGAGGATTTAATAGAGGATATTATTGATCCTTTATTTGAAAATCAAGAGAAAGAAGATAATGATATTTATAAGTTAAACAAATTAATGAAAGAAGAAGCACTAGGAAAAATCAAAAAAGCAGCAAGTATTAAATATCTGGAATTTTTATACGAAAAAGTTAAAGATGATGAAGATGCAATTTATCTAAAAGATTTAATTAGACGACTAAAGTTAATAGAAACTTATATTAATGATGAAACTAAACCCGATGATCATTATACAGTTTCTTATCAAGGTGTTGACTTTAATTTCCGTCAATTTTTTAATAATTCCTATGCTTTTGATTCCTTACCAATCATTTCACAAATTGAAGGATATTTAGGAGAGATGAATGATAGAGATAAAGATAAACAAGAATTTGTCTTTGGAATGAAACTAAAATTAAATGGACAAGTCCACATATCTGAAGGAGAAAGTTCTTTTGACTATCATATTAATTTTCTTGACTTAAATAATAAGGAAAATAAAGATAAGTTAGATAATGAAATTGAAAAAGGAAAATTTGTAAGGAAACTTTTGAAAGTTGTATTTTTATATTACTTTATTTTTGCTTCTCGTAGTAATCCTTCAGATGATAATTATAATCCTCAATCAGAGGGAAATTATAATCCAGTAGAAAACTTTGAAAAACAAATTTTACGTAAGTTAAAATATGAAAATGATGAAAATGATGAAAAAAAAGAAAAACTATTTAATGGCATAAAAAGAGGTTTTCAAAAATTTAATATACATTTCAAGTTAAATAAATTAAGAAATTTGTTAATTAAATGTATTGAAGATCCAAAATTATTTGATACTAAACCATACACTTTCAAAGTTAGTATTAGTCAAGGTATTTTAGAAAAAGATCCAGATACATTGAATCGAATCTTTAATGATAAGTTAGGTAAAAAAGAAGCTTTAAAATATATTTCAGTAGATGATAACACTAAGATTGATAATGAAGCATTGTGTAGTTTATCAGTTGACATTAAATTTAATGATATTCAATACTTTCGGAGTAATGAAGAACAACGATTTAGTATGAACTACGATTTACGACAAATTAAGACAATACCTATGATTCTAACCCCTCAAGAAGATCAGTGTCGTAGAATTTATAAACAACAATTAAAAAATCAAGCCTCTTTAGTTTGTAATTATAATCATGAACGTCTTAAAAAAGAAATTTTTAAGACGGAAGATGATCCTAAGATGTTTTGGTATCAGTTAACTTTCTCCTTGTTAACTTACCTCAGCTTAAAATTATTACTAGATTCAACAGAAGAAAAGCTATTTATTCCCTTATTACGCCTTCATTTGACTAATAAAGATGACGCTTCACCAGAAGAAGTTTTTATGCGTTCTTGTTCTTATTTATTATCTCATCTATTGAATGAAAATGATCGCTCTCAAGACCATTATTTTAGTTGTCAAGGAATTTGTGTTAAAAATATCAATGAATGGAAAAATCGTAATGGTTTAAGTTCTCTCTATTCTATCCTTCCTAAGATATTTAAGTTTGATAATTATACACCTAAATTGGATAAACTTGCTATTATCGCTGTGTCTAGTTGGGAATGCGATCGCAAATATACCAACACTTATCAAAAAAAGAATATGATGGGGGAAGTTATCTGTTTATATCATCAAAAAGATGATATAAACAATAAAGATAGTATAAATAATACAATTCGATTATATAATCACGGAACGTTTTCTAGTAATTATGATAGTGAAGAGATATACAAACATCCTGATGTTTTGATTAACAAAGTTACTGAACTTTATAATGCAGGATATCGTCATTTTTTGTATATTGCTAAATCTCCCTACTCCAACTATTTAAACATTACAGGAGAAGATAGAGAACTCTTTTTTATGTCTCCTGACATTATTAATGTATTGAAGTTAGGTAAGAGTGATATCAATATTTATCCTATTTTCTTCGATAAATATTATGTTGTTAAACTACAAGAAATTAATGCAGCTTCTCTGTATATTCAAGATACTACTGAACTAACAAACTTAGTCAATGATAAAGCAGATGCAAGTCAAAGATCCTTAGTATTCTTCAATTTGTTTAATGGTATTACTGTGGGAGATGATAACTCATATAATGGAGTTATATCCTACACCACTTTATTAAATATTTATAATGATACTGAACACGAACAAACGATTGATCAAGGACTAATTCATGATACTCAATTGAAAAAAGATATATTGAATTATCTTACTTTATTTCATTTTTCTCGTTATCAAGCAACAGCTACAAGAAATAGACCAATTAGTTTAAAGTTAGATCCTTACCAAAATTTAATAGGAGACAAGTCAGTGGGTCAATTATCAATTTTTAATCATCTTAAAGGAGATAAAAAAATTGAATTTAACTCTCTTGCTTTTCTAACAGAGGTGAGAAGATACTTGAACATTAAACCTGATACGGAGGAACAAGAATAATGTCAAATATCGGTAAAGATATTGAACTTGGAGAAAAGTTAGGATTTTTGTTTGAAGTTGGGTTTAATATTGGACTACTTACCTACATCAAACAAAACAATATTAAGCATCACTATGATGACTTATATTCCCAAGATTTAAAACAATTAAAGTTTAGTAGGATTATTGATAGATTGGTAATAGATGAAAGAGTTGTTAGTGATTCCAATCGTAAAATTATTAAAGATTGGGTTTTGTTTTTTATGCAAAAAGCTTTTTTATCAGGACTCAATTTTTTACAAGAATATTTTGAAGCAGTTGGGATTAAACCCAAGCATTATCAAAAGCTGGATATTCTTTATTATCAATGTTATTTTCATGGGAATAATAGTTTAGGAACTTATACAACAAAAACAGATAGAGACGTATACATATCTAGTCTTCAACAATTAGAGAATATTGATAATATTGAGCAATATATTGAGCAATATAAGGGAAAAGGAGAATTTCTAAAAGCTGATAGTTTAACGTTGATTCAGTATAAAGATAGAAAGTATATTATATCAATTGATTATTCTATTTTTGCTATTCGAGAAATTCAAGATTTAGATAATCTTCATAGTGTTGAAGTTTTAAAAAGAATATTGCTTAAAGAAATTGCTTATTTAAGAAAAAAGAGTGTTTTTGCTACTTTGGGACTGGATAGTGAAACACCTAAAATTAATTTATCTGAGA
>JASJBX010000183.1 GCA_030066295.1 Crocosphaera sp. | reverse complement strand
AGCATTGTAATTTTAGAAGTGGTCAAAGAATATATCAAACATCAATCAGGAGGACTAGAAACTAAGAAATAAGGACGCTACGCAGTTGATTTATTGGTCGGTCATTCATCCCTAAGTTACAGAACGTTAGGGAATTCTGACCGACATCTGGTTAAAACGAAAAAATCCTGCATTCACAGGACTTTGATCATGTTACTTATACCACTAGGGTTGAATTTGAATTTAACCACCAGCAACCGCAGGAACGATACTGACCTCATCCCCATCTTTTAACTCGGTTTCTGTATTGTCCAAAAAGCGAATATCTTCACTATTCACATAAAAATTTAAGAAGCGACGGGGTTTCCCATCATCATCGCATAAACGGGCTTTAATCCCAGGAAAACTACTTTCCAAGGTTTCAATTAAGGCACTAACATTATCGGCACTACATTCTAAGGTAGCTTGGTTGTTAGTGTATTTTTGCAGAGGAGTGGGAATTAATACTTTGACAGCCATAATTATCCAAAAATGAACCAATTATCAATCATGATGGCTAAAAATTGCCAAAAAAACAGCCGTCAAGGATACAAGAAGAGAAACCCTGACGGCTTTTAAGGGGGACTAAACGAGAACTTGTTGCCAATCTAGACGGTCTAAGGTGCGAGAACGTTCCAATGCACGCTCAAAACTGTCTAATTTTGGCTCAATGGTTAAGGGTTGACCGATGTACTCTTGTACCGCTTCTTGGGTTTTCAATCCGTTGCCGGTGATGTAAACCACGGTGGTTTCTTCAGGATCAATTTTTCCTGCTTCCACCAACTTCTTGAGAACGGCAACGGTGGTTCCGCCGGCGGTTTCGGTGAAGATGCCTTCGGTTTCCGCTAATAATTTAATGCCTTCGACGATCTCAGCATCGGTGACACTTTCAATATTACCGTTGGTCTTACGAGCAATATCTAAGGCGTAGTAACCGTCTGCGGGGTTGCCGATGGCAATGGATTTTGCGATAGTATTAGGTTTAACAGGAGTCACAAAGTCCCGACCTTCTTTAAATGCAGAGGCGATGGGGGAACAACCTTCCGCTTGTGCGCCACTGAAACGGACGGCTTTATCTTCCACTAAACCAGTTTTGATGAACTCTTGGAAGCCTTTGTAAATCTTGGTATACAGAGACCCAGAGGCTAACGGTGCAACCACATGATCCGGTAATTTCCAGCCCAACTGTTCGGCGACTTCAAAGCCTAATGTCTTGGACCCTTCAGAATAGTAGGGACGTAAATTAATATTGACAAAGCCCCAACCGTAGGTATTGCCCACTTCGCAACAGAGGCGGTTAACTTGGTCGTAGTTGCCTTTCACTGCCATGACGGTAGGATTGTAGATGAGGGTTCCCAACACTTTCCCTGCTTCTAAATCAGAGGGAATGAACACACAACAGTCTAATCCGGCGTGGGCTGCGATCGCTGCAGTAGAATTGGCTAAATTTCCCGTACTAGCACAGGAAACGGTGGTGAACCCTAATTCTTTGGCACGGGTTAAGGCGACGGAAACCACTCTATCCTTAAAGCTAAGGGTGGGCATATTCACCGCATCGTTTTTAATGTAAAGATTTTTCAGACCCAGGCGACGGGCGAGACGGTGAGATTTAACCAGAGGAGTCATGCCTGTGCCAACATCGATGGGATTTTGGCTTTCTACGGGCAAAAATGCTTTATAACGCCAGATAGAATTAGGTCCAGCTTCGATGGTTGCGCGACTGACTTGAGCGCGAATGGCATCATAGTCGTAGGCGACTTCTAACGGAGAAAAGGTTTCTTCGCAAACGTGGAGGGCTTTGAGAGGATATTTTACTCCACCTTCTTTAGAAACAAGATGGGTGAAAGTGGGCGCAAAGCCTGGTGTTGTTTGGGTTTGAGTTGCCTGGGTCATGGTTGGGTACTGAGTAACACTTTGTCAATCTTATTGGATACTAACACGGTCAAAAAACCCCGTCAAACATACCCGACTAATTTAGTCGGGATTGAATTTTTCAGGGTTTACACGGTTGTTTCTCTATTAAATGGGGAGAGTGTGGGGGAAGATGTATATTAATGACGAAGAAGTTTATTGATGTTATTGGGGAAAATTGGAACCTTGTTAAATAGATTAAAGAGCTTTCTTTACCCTATTATTGCTATTATAATGTCCTTAATTGTTGGGGCTATTTTAATTATATTAATCGGACAAAATCCCAGAGAAGCTTATGGTATTTTATTTCAAGAATCTTTATTAAATTATTATGGTTTTGCCAATACATTAACCAAAACAAGTCCGTTATTACTAGCTAGTTTGGGTATTTTAATTGCCTTAAAGGGGGGACAGTTTAATATAGGGGGTGAAGGACAAATTTATTTAGGGGCGTTAGGTAGCACTTTAGTCGGATTATTTGTTAATAATATACCCAGTTTTCTGCATATATTTTTAGCTTTACTTGCTGGATTTATCGGCGGTGCTTTGTGGGGAATCATCTCTGGTTATTTGAAAGCTTATAGGGGAATTAATGAAGTAATAACCACCCTATTACTTAACTACATTGCTATTAATTTAATTAGCTATTTAGTCCATCATCCCTTAGCTGAACCTAATGCCCCTAGTGCCTATTCTCCCTTGATTGCTCAATCAGCCAAACTTCCTATAATACTGCCAAAAACCTTGGCTCATGCTGGAATTTTTGTGGGAATTTTTGCCATAATTGTTGTTGGCATATTATTGCAGAAAACTATTATTGGCTACGAAATAGAAATAGTTGGTTTAAACCCAAAAGCTGCTACTTATGCAGGAATTTCTGTAAGTAAAACGATTCTTTTAGTGATGGCATTATCGGGAGGGTTATGTGGGTTGGCCGGGGCAACGGAAGTGATGGGATTAAAATACCGTTTATTTGAAAACTTTTCCCCTGGTTATGGATTTAATGCCATTGCGATCGCTTTTTTAAGTCGAGGAAATGTCATCGGTGTTTTCATCACCTCCTTATTTTTCGGCGCTTTATTAAGTGGGGCAAATGTCATGCAAAGAAGTGCAGAAGTCCCCGTTACCATCGTAGCAGTTATTCAAGGATTAACTTTATTATTCATCGGCATTAGTAGTCAAATAAAAAAAAATTAGAACTAGCATCATTAAACTTATAAGTTACAATCAAAAAAAGTTATGATTAAGTTATCAATGGTTACTCAAACTCAACCCCGTTATTATACACCAGAACAATATTTAGATTTTGAAGCAAAAGCAGATTGTAAACATGAATATAGAGATGGAAAAATTATTCCTATGACTGGTGGAACAACAAATCATAATAAAATTGCCGGTAATTTTTATAGTTATTTACGTTTCCACTTAAAAGGACAAAACTATGAAACTTATATTGGAGATGTACGCCTTTGGATTGATCAATATCGCCTGTATACCTATCCTGATATTATGGTGATTAAAGGCCAACCCACTTACGAAGGAAAAGGAACCACAACCGTTATGAATCCTTGTTTAATTGGGGAAGTCCTATCAAAATCCACACAAAACTACGATCAAGGGGATAAGTTTCGTTTTTATCGTTCACTGCCCACCTTTAAAGAATATATTTTAATGGCACAAGAGCAAAGATTAATTATGCACTACACTAAAACACCAGAAAATCATTGGTTACTACAAGAATATGAACAAGAAAAAGATATTATTAAGTTCAAATCTGTTCCTTTAGAAATAAAGCTTACCGATTTCTATGAAGGGGTGAATGTGACACCAAGCGAAAATTAAGCAAGAAAAAAAGCCTTTAAGAGTCTGGCCATGTTTCGACCTTAAAGGCTTTTGTCTTTCGTTCTTACTCCTCACACACACTCTTATTGTGACGCAAGCCGGAGAGAGAAGTTTCCCAAAAGTGACGCTTTCTTGATTGTCATCAGAAAAAAGGGGGTCACGGTAGTGTAATCTGGGAACGGGGAGGAATAGCATAACTTCGATAAATCAGTTAATCAGATTATGATCATTTCTATTACTGCTTTGAAAGGGGGTGTCGGCAAAACCACTACATCGATTCATCTGGCGGCTTATTTGCAAGAAAAAGCCCCTACCTTACTCATTGATGCCGATCGCAACCGTTCTGCGTTAATTTGGTCTAGGGAGGATAAACTGCCGTTTCATGTCGCTTCCCAAGCCGGATCAACCAGTATCATTCGCAAATATCCCCACATCATCGTTGACACCAGGGCCAGACCGGAACCTGAAGAATTTAAGGATCTGGCCGATGGCAGTGATTTATTAATTATTCCCACCACCCCAAATCATTTAGACTTAGACGCAACCTTTAAGGCCGTTGAACAATTACAGGAACTCAAAGCTAATTTTAAAGTATTGTTGACCAAAGTGGATGCCCGGGCTAAAAGTGGACAAGAAGCAAAAAAACGCTTAAGAGAAGCGAATCTACCTCGCTTTAAAACATCTATTCCCCTGTTAGTTGTCTTTGAAAAAGCGTCTCAACGGGGAGTCATTACTAGAGATTATCCTGACCCCCGTTCTAAAATGGCTTGGTCTGCCTATGAAGCAGTGGGAAAAGAAATTTTACCCTAAAGTATCAAGGGGTTCGATATGATGAAAATTTAAAAATTGGGTAGCTTCTTCAACAGAAAGAGGCTTGCTTAAATGATACCCTTGCATGGTTTGACAGTGCAAATTATGCAACGTATTCAATTGTTGTTGGGTTTCTACCCCTTCAGCCACCACTCTCATATCAAAACTTTCTCCTATAGCAATGAGGGCAGAAATTAAGGTGGTATTCTCTGGGTTTTCGTCCATATCTTTGATTAAAGAGACATCGATTTTTATGGTATTAAAAGGCATTTGATGTAAATTACTAACCGCCGCATAACCAATACCAAAATCATCTAAACAAACCCTGACTCCTAACTCGTTTAATTCTCTCACCACTTCATAAGCGAGTTTAATATCTTTTAAAATAATGGCTTCAGTAATTTCTAGTTCTAACCATTGAGGATCGAGTTCTGTAGACGTTAAAATTTCATCCACTAAATCAACTAATTGAGGATGATGGAATTGCGCCATGGATAAATTAATGGATACGATGACCGGTGGTAAGTGATCATTCTGCCATGTTTTATTTTGTGTACAAGCTTTTTCTAAAATCCAACGGGTTAATGGCACAACTAATTCCGTTTTTTCGACCCAAGGTAAAAATTGTTTAGGGGGAACTAAACCATATTTAGGGTGTTGCCAACGAATAAAAGCCTCCATAGCTTCTGTTTTTTTAGTATTACTATTTAACTGGGGTTGATAGTATAAACATAATTCTTCTTTAGTTAACGCTTCGTAAAGTCGTTTCTCTACCTGTGATAGTGAAGCATTGGTCTTACCTAAATTTTCATTGAGAATGTTGTGATTACCTGTTTTTTTGTGGTAGATTAATTGAGTTTCTGCATAGTTTAAAAGGTCTTGAGGAACTTGTCCATTTTTCGGATAAATAGCCATCCCTAAATGGGTTACCAAAGATTGAGTGTTATCTTTAACTGTGAAGGGATATTTTAGTTCTTTAATAATCCGTTGCGTAATTTTATATAAGTTATCGGCTTCTTTAATATGAGGTAATAAAATAGCAAATTCATCCCCTCCCCAACGGGCAACAATATCCCCTGTTCTAATACAATTTTTTAAACGGTGGGCGATCGCTTGTAAGAAATAATCTCCAATAGTATAGCCAAAATTATCATTAATCTTGCTAAAATGGTTGACATCTATCAAGAAAACTGCTGAACAATTTTTATTGCGTTTAGCATTAGTTACCGCAATGGAAACATATTCATTAAATAGAATACGATTGGGTAAGTCAGTAACCGGGTCAAGGTAAGATTCCTCTTGAAAGGTATCATCATTTCCCGAATCTTGGAGGGAAGAATTGTCTAAGACAAAAGTAGATTTTGGGAGGGAATTATCTAAATATAGGGTGGCTATTTGGTTAACGGGTTTAGGTGAAGATTCATTGGTTTTTTTAGAGTAATTTTTATCAATAAAACTTTCTGAAATAGTAGCAGGAGAAACAGTATGATAACTCGCATTAACTTCACAGCCAAAATTAATTAAATCCCCATCTTTTAATTCATAAATGGTACATTTTTCTCCATTGATGAAAATACCATTTTGACTTTTTTTTCCTTCTAAATCTCCATCTAATATCCAAAAGGACTCTTGATTCGTTTTGCGATTAAATTTTTTAATTAACGTAGCGTGTTTGCGAGAAACTTGTTTAGAATTAATAACAATAGAATTACTAGAATGTCGCCCTAAGGAATACTTAGACTCTTCTAAAGAAATTGTGCGACGGGAGTTGTTATCTTCAAGAACCAAAATATAACGATTCTCGGTATTTCTTTTGGTGTAATTCATGGTTCAATCATCTCTACTGTAATGTAAGTTTAACGTTTTTTGTAACAATTTAATGTCTCCCCTAAGCCTTAAATTCATCTGTCTTAAACTTGACCTAAAAATGTGGTGGCATCGGCGGGTTTAAGGGGACGGCTAAACCAGAATCCTTGAATTTCCTTGCAGTCCAATCTTTGCAGAAATTCTAACTGTTGTAAAGTTTCTACCCCTTCGGCGATCACCCTTAGGTCAAAGCTTTTTCCTAAAGCAATTATAGCAGAAATGATAGCTGTATTTTGAGGATTATTTTGTAAAGTTTGAATAAAAGATTGATCGATTTTTAAACTTGTAATTGGAAATTGTTGTAAATACTTCAAAGAAGAATAACCGGTGCCAAAATTATCTAAAGAAACCTGTACCCCTAAGCCTCTTAATTTTTGTAAGGTTTCTTGAGAGAAATCAATATTTTCCATCATGGCTGCTTCAGTAATTTCTAAGTCTAAAAGATAAGGATCTAAGTCGGTTTCTTCTAAAACTTGAACAACAATTTCCACTAAATTAGGCTGTTGAAATTGTTTAGGAGATAAATTAACTGCCATAGGGATAGGCGGTAAACCCTGTTTTTGCCAAGCTTTATTTTGTTGACAAGCAGTTTTTAATACCCAGAGACTAATAGGAATAATGAGGTCAGTTTTTTCAGCTAAAGGGATTAATCTAACGGGTGAAACATAGCCTAATTCGGGATGATACCATCGCAGTAGAGCCTCCATTCCACTAATTTTATTATTGGTCAGATTTAATTGAGGTTGATAGTTTAAAGAAAAGGATTCTTCTTCTAACGCTTGATATAAAAGATTCTCTAATTTTAGTAACAAAGATGCTTTAGAAGTCATGGTTGAACGATAAAATCGATAATGATTTCTTCCTCGTTCTTTAGCCCGATAAAGAGCAGCATCTGCATTTTTTAATAAGGTTTCAGCATCGTCGCCATCTTGAGGATAAATAGCGATACCAATACTGGTTTTAACATATAATTGATGTCCTGAAACTTCAAACGGTTGTTTGAGATCATCGAGAATACGTTGGGCTAAATTAATCGTATCTTCTGGGCTATTAATTTGAGGTAATAATAAAGTAAATTCATCCCCTCCCCAACGGGAAACAAGATCATTATTTCTTACAGAAGATGCTAAACGTTGTGCAAATAATTTTAGTAATTGATCTCCAATTTTATGACCTAAACTATCATTGATATTTTTAAAAGAATCTAAATCAAGAAAAAGAACCGCCATTAAATAGTCATTGTTTTTCGCCTTAATTAAAGCAACTTCTAACTTTTCATCGAAATAGTTTCGATTAGGCAAATCAGTTAAAGTATCATAAAAAGCACGATATTCTAAGTTTTTTTCAGCTTTTTTTCTAGCCGTAATATCAAATAAATAGCTCCTAATTAGTTGATGATCAGATAAGTAATGAACATACTGTTCAAAAACTTCAGAACCAATCATCACCTCTCTTAATAATAAATTCCCTTGAATATTATGAACTTCGGAAAGTAATCCAGCTAAAATAGGATGTTTTAATTTCTCTTGGGTAATGGTTTTAAACTTAATACTAGCTGCTGGGTTTACATAAGTTAAATTTCCCGTAAAATCAATTTCAATAATTGGGTTAGGGCTTAATTCAGGAAAAGAAGCCAGACGAATTAAATCATCGCGATCGCGTGCTTGCAAACTCTCCTCATTAATTAAAGTTAACTGATTATTATCATCAGCAATCATGGTTTCTACCATGGCATCATCTTCTTGTTCTAATTGTCCAGGATCAAGAGGATTGAACAAATCAATATCTAAAGCCGTAGAAATAATATAATAACTGACCTTAGC
>JASJBX010000182.1 GCA_030066295.1 Crocosphaera sp. | reverse complement strand
ATAGTTCATAAAAATATAGACAAATATGACATATCTTTATTTTGCCGGTATTACCCTGACTGGGTGAACTACAACACCCTCTATCCCATAGCTAAAGGCATTTGGGACTGCTTTTCTCATGATGTTCAACGAACCATTGACATCAGCATTGATTAATTTTCTTTCGCCAGTACGATACAAACCTCTGTTTACTCTTTTCCCAGAAAAAGTGACTTGATTTTTTTGATCTTGATGATAAACAGGAAGCGGGTCGTTATCCAGAAACGAAGCTTTCGATGTATAAGATTCTTCAGTAATAATTACCTTAATTCCCACCATCTCTGCTTTATAAGATAACATTTCTATGAGCTTATTATAGGGAATAAATACAAAATTTTGGTTATTTCTTTTCCCTAAGTTAACTTTCTGTTTCCAGTTAGGATTGTGGCCAATAATTAGAGTTCCTATTTTCTGATTAATGAGAGTATCAATAATCAAACGAGATGCTTTGTGGAGATAATCATTAATCTTGAATTCTCTTTTATTACAAAGTTTTTTTAGTTTCTGACTCGATTGTTTTTCTCCTAAAAGAGATTGTAAAGAGCTTTTTACTTGGTTATAGTATTGATTGATAGATTTTAACGGTCTGCCATTTATCAAGAGCGGTTTAATGCCGGCTTGACTAAAAGTTAATGTAGCTAAATTGTTTAAACCGATATCAATACTAGCGTAAAGATTTTCTTTTAACTCGTATTGTTGTTTATTGGCTTCATAAATGACCTCAATTACATAATGGTTCAGTCTAGGAACAAGACGAACTTGTTTTATTTTTGAAGGTTCTACCTTAGTTTTTAGGTAAATCTCTGTCTTGCTTGGATTAATAATACCCTGCTTAAGTTGCTTTTTGCTGATAGCTTGCGCCGTATAAACCACCACATTTCTGCCCTTGACCTTGTGTTTATATCCAGGGAGACGAGGACGGGCTTTAAATTTTGATGGGTTTTTTTTATAAGCTAAATTAGACTCTTTAAAACTTATCCAGTTTCTGTCAAGTATCATCAAAACTTGTTGAGAAACTTTAGCTGGCATAGCTTGATAGTCTTGTTGAGATTGAAGGGTTTTCTGAAGATCATGATAATTACGGTAAGTTTTGTCAGAGATAAAAGACTGACGAACTAAATAATTAGCATAGTTGTAGAGATTTTTTGATAAGAAACCTAGTCGGTCAATTTCAGCATAAAACCGATGATTCTTTTGGATAATATGTCTCTCAACTAATCTCATAAATAATCCGTAAAAGGGTTGTTTAATTACCAAGCAGACCAGTGATTAATTAATTTAGCAGAAACAGTGAGTCCTCTGGATTTATAAGTAAGTTTGATTGTACCATTCAAGGGCTGAACCGAGTCATTAATTTTTGTCAAGGAGGCTCTAGTTAAGTACAAATCAACTTAACATATTTGTCGTTGTTTGACTACATAAGACTATATTTCTGTTGAATGTTTATGATACCTAGGTTTACCTAGACATTCACCCTACTGCATCAACCGCTTTAACGGGAGCGTATGTCAATCTTCCTCAGCGTCTTTTTTTGGACTGGGAGAAGCATTATAAATAGCATCTAGTTGTTGTCTGGCATCTTCTACACTAACCGAACGCATAACCAATAAAGGTTCGTTGATGGGTTTACCTCTTTCATCAAGCAACTCAGGATGAATCGTCTTTTGACCATTTTTCCATTTTTTAGCTTTTGCAGACGACCCACCATTGCGCCGATCCGGATAATGACGTTGAGAGTCCATACTGACTGTAATTAAACTGCGAACGAGATTACTGACTGCCAGAAAAGCAATAATAGTAAAAGCAACAATGTAAATTAAATGTAACATTTCAAGTCCTCCGATAAAACACCTGTTTTTTGGGTGTCATAGCAAAAATTTCTCAACCAACGTAAGCTTTTCTTAAGATTGTCCCTAACTAGCTTACCAAGAATTGTCTAGAGAAAATAGGGATTGTTGCATCAATTAACAACCCCTATTGAGTTAAGGTGTGGGGGGATTTTCTTGTTGATGCGATCGCCATTTCATCGATACTTGCCAACATTCTGCCACCAACTTATGCCAAGGCACTAAGGCTCTGGTATCGATCCCTGCTTGTTTTCCGGTGGCTTGAAAGAGGATTTTAGCGGTCTGTACCTCTTGTTGATTGGTTTTCACCCGTTCTAAAAGATCGGTTTGTTCCTCAATGGATAAAAAAGCAATGCGTTCGGTTTCTAATAAATGGCGAGCGCGAGAAAACCAGTATTGGAAATCCTCCAATAAAGGTTCAAGAATCGTTTTGAGCAGTTCTTGCTCAGTGAGATTACTATGAGACATCATCTTAAAATTTGTTTGTTATTTATTTTTAATCTTAACGTCTTTTACATTTCTTTGTATATCTCCGGATTTAGCCGTGGGAAAAGGGGTTAAGCCTATCGCCTTGATGTAATACCAAATCCGATTCTCAAACTCCCTATTGCCAGCAAGAGAAAGCTATCGATTGGGTAGGAAGCCAACATCGTAATCTTTGATTCGATGTGGGTAGTTCACAACTTGACACCCTCCCGATTTGCGATCAGGAGGGTGTCACCCGTGGTATGCAACGGCGTCTGTTTTCTTTACTTAGTCATTTCTACGAAAAAGATAACGTCATCAAAATGAGGATCAGTTTCCTCTTTAAACTCCCATTTCCCAGTGGTCGGATTTTTGATGGGATCATCTACCACAAAGGATAACTCCAGGAAATAGAGAACAATATTATCAGGAAGGGTAAAGTCGTAAGAACCATCTTTAGCCGTCTTGATGAAACCAGCCTGGCTTAACTTACTAACAATGGTTGGGGAGGGATTAAGGATAATATCATTCAGCTTAGTATGATCGCTGTTATCATTGGTGGCAAACTTAACATTAGGATCGATGTCAGCCGCATTCTTAGCCGTAATCCGATCCTTTACTTCGGCACTACAGAGTTTTGTTTCTATGAGGTGAGCATTGGCTTGGTCAGATTGCTCAAACTCAACTGTGCTTCCCGTTCCTAGGCCGAAAACTTTCCCAACTACAGTAAGATCCGTATGACGAACAAAGTAAGTTGCAATATCACTACTGGTAGTACCGTCTGAGCAGGGAATATTAGCGTGGAGCACTGTAATGGTTGCATTGCCTTTTTCTTGAAATGTGATCAATGAATCGACAGTGTAACTAGGGACTTCTTCCCCAGCACTACCAATGGCTTCGGAACGAGCATGAACCATGGTGGATACACCGTACTCCATCTTATCTAAATGACGAGATTTTTTTTGTAAAACGTCGCCTTCCTCATACAAATGTTTAAATTCATCAAAACTGCTACCTACAAGATTAATTTGTGCGAGTTGTTTATCTGCTCGAACACAACTAAAAAAGCCTCTAGCTTTGAGAACATCCTCTTTTTTCTGGGGAAAACGGTACCATTCTTGTCCTTCGTTATCAGTGGCAATATAAGAGTTCACCCCATCACTCTTATCGGGATCATGAGGTAAGTTTTTACACTGTGCTAAGGAGTCTATTTGAGAAGCATCCAGACTAAGGTCGGTCAAAGCAGGATCTTTATCCCTCTTGAGGGCTATCCCATCCACCAGAGCGATACTTTGCCACTTATCGGGATTTCTGGCTGAGTCTGGATCATGTTTTCCATTCACGTCAAAATGGGGTCCAAACCGTCTAATAACCCCCGGACCTCGCCAGATTTCGTCATCACCCACTTCATCGATATAATACACAACCCGTTCATAAACTCCGTCAATTTTGAGAGCGAGAATCGGGGTTTTTCCAGGATGTTTTTCCAGAAACGTTTTGGCGTTTCTTTCAATATCGGCCATTTGTGCCTCAATGGTTTTGGCACTGCGAATTTCCTCGGAAATAAATTCAGTGGCTCTGTTAAGATCGTACTGCATTTCCCCAGTGGCATTGGCCACTTTGTCTTCCTTTAAAACAGTCACTAAACCGAATCCTGCTAGGAGAACAACAATCGTAGTCATTCCAGCAGCAATCATCAATTCGGCTAAAGTCCAACCAGCAGACGGACGAGATTTTTGTAAGAGTTTGAGATAAATTTTTAACATGATTGTTGCCTTAATTGTGTGTTATTTCTTGTCAAGAACTTGTTGAGATTTATAACAATACTCAGCTTTAGGGGGATTATCAGCTTGAGTTGGGTGGTAGATACCAGTCCTCATAATTCCCAGTCCTTGAGTCACCACTAAACATCTTTTTTCTCCTCTTCCTTTTGTGGGTTTAACCACAATTGTTTTACCTTCACCGGCGATGTTCCCTTTAAAAGAAAATCTTATTGTGGTTTCTGTCCCATCAGTCATAGTGACAGAAACCCCTGGAGGTAATTCTTTTTCCTCCTCGTCAAACCCGGCTGAACACTGAGATTTATGGGCCTCTGTTTTATAAGGGGGAGGGGTGAACGGTTCAATGTTATCAGGACCATTACTCCTAATAATGATCTCGCATCTTCTCGAGTTGCGGATCGCTTGTTTTTGGGTATCTTGTATGGCCAGTTGAATTTGATCCAGACCTTGTTTGACTCGATCGCCTTGTAGCATTCCCATCAAACTTGGAGTGCCAATGGCAGCCAGGATGCCGGTAATCACCGCAACAATGACCACTTCTAAGAGGGTCACTCCTTGATTAGAAGGCGATACTGCAGTCAGCAGCAGCAGCCGGGATAACTTCTGTATAATTTTCGGCGATGATGGACTTTCTCCCAGATTCGTCATCTCGGAGGGTGTCTTTGTCTTTATCGTTTCCTCTGATATCGGGGTCTGTTTCAGATTGGTCATAGGGTTCTCCCACGCGATAATAAACTTGTAAAATGTGATAATTAAATTTGCTCTCAACGGTCAGCATTCGCACCAGACGATAGTCTTTGAGAAGATTGTTCTCGATGTCGGACTCACTCGACTCATCCCTTCCATCGCGAACAACTTGAACAATCACTTTTTTGGGTGCATCCACTTTTGTTCCGTTTGTTTGTTCCACCTCTTCTTTCACTGTGTGGAGGACTGATTTTTGATTGGTAAAAATAACCTTGCCATTTTCATCGGTTTTAAATTGCTTAAAGTCTGGTGCGCCTGAAAAAGTATTGGCCTTAAGGGGTGGCTCAGATTGGGTAGCATCATAGGCATCTTTGCTTAACCAAGAATCGAATTCTTTGGCCATGTAGGACCCTAAATGACGATCCATCTTTTGGTTTTGAGTGATGGCGAAAGGTCTACAGATTTCTGCAGGAGTTTTCTTAGTGGGGTTAAGGGTGTCACTCTTTTCGATATAGTCGAGATCCATCTCACTCCCAGCTGCCTGTAATCTTTCCATATCTTCTTGAATCCAAAAGAGGGCTTTGGCTTGTCTTTCTGATTTAACTTGTATTACAGCGTTAATGGTCATGGCCTGTAAGGTTCCCATTAAAAAGGCTGAGGACACTAAAATGGCCATGCTGACTTCAAAAAGGCTAAACCCTTGATCGTTTTTTGGTTTTGAGCGATGAAGGAGGAGGCTAAGTAGTAATTTGTTCATGGTATTGTACCTGGACAACAACAAAATGAATGATCACTGTTTCCTATTACCTCTGGTGATGTTTCCCACTGGAGGTATTAGATAACAGAGGCGGCGTATTAATGGTTTCTAATCCTAAGTTTTCCCATTTTTCCGTTTGAACTACCGCCCTGTTGCTGGTTTGAGAACCACAGGATTTGCCGTTTGACCATTCATTGGTCCAACCGATCCCTTTTTTCTATGAAGGGGTAATCTTAAGAACAGTTGATTCATTGTCATTCAGCTTCCGTACTCTGGTAAGAGGCAACTTGTCCAAGGGTTGTGATGGGTTGGGCTTCTTCCTCTTCACCTCCCATAACTAGAGTTTTACCGACATCCATTTGTTTAATGGCGCGATCACAACCAGAACCCCCTCCACTATTAGAAGCATCCATGTTCTTAACCCATGCAGCCCCTCGCACTTGTGCTTGAGATATCTTTAACTCAGTTTTCGGGGCATGAACAAAGGCACTAATCATGGTAGTGTCGCTAATGTCAATGGCTTTTGAGCTTGAGTGGCTATAAAGTTCTAATTTACTAGGATCATCGGGATCACCAATGTAGGTAGCTACTTTTTCTGAAGTCCCCTTACAACTAGCCGGCGCACCATGAGTTTTGCCTGTTCCCGAGATGGTTATTCCTCCAGTGATATGAATCACCACTTTTTTGCCTTCAGGGGGCTTAATTCGCAGTTGTGCGTTACTTAGCTTAATAGAGTCATCCCCAGTGAATTTATAGTAATAAATATTACCAACAGGAGTATCTGTTCCAGCACCAACACTACAGGTCGAACTATTTCCGTTAACACCACGAGGAAGGGTGGCATAGCAATCACCCCAATCCCGAGATCCCATATTGTTAACACCCGATGAGGGAATGGAAGGGACAGGAAGCATATCATCCCTGACTTGTTTAACCCCACCACCTTCAACAGGGTTAATATTTCTTTCACCGATTTTGATGGGGGTGGCATCTAATTTAGAGTTATTGACATAACTGCTGTTACTCTTCCATTCACTTTTCTGTGAACAATCTATCCAGGTAACAGCGTTAATAGGTCCTTGGTCACCACTGGACATTTTTGAGTTATCCTGCCGACCGCCTGATCCGTTCTTGGTATCACTAACCCATAATCCTGGGGTCAGAGAATTTTCTGCTTCTTCTTCTGGAGTTATTTCAATGATAGGCAGAAGAACATTGACAGCCCTAATAGCATTATTAGCTTTGAGATCGTTGGTATTATTCTTTTGATTAAGCGCACGAGCTTCTACTTGTAGGTTAACCAATTTGGGGTCTGTTTCTGAATCTAATTCATAACCCGTCAAACGGTATTCTCCTGCTGAGGTATCACTAGAACTAATGGTGATCCATTCGTTATTAATAAGCTGATCAAACATCTCTTCGTCAAACTCATCCGTTGAACCACTGGCACTCGCACCAGAATCACCTGAATCTGACCCACCAGAACCATCACAAGCAGCACCTTGTAATTGATTACTACTGCCACTACTACTGCTACTACCTGCTTCCAACTCAGCAATAATTTCATCAGCAACGGTTTGCCATTGAGCAGTCGGTTTCTTAATAAGTTTCTGATGTTGTGGTTGATTCAAAAAGTAGACAATTCGTGTCACCCCAACATCAGCTTTAGCTGTGCCTTTCGCAGTGGTTTGTTGAGCGGCGACTTTTTCGGTTTCGCTACTACTTCTGAGTAACATGACGGCTCCTGTAGCTGCCATCAAAAAGCCAGCCGTTACAACAAATCCCATGGCAAATCCTTTGTTACTTCTACGGGAAAGGCGAGAAAGAAATAAAAAAGTTTCTGTGTATCTTGTATTCATAAGTTTCGTCCTAAAGTTACTATAAAATCCTGGTGATCTTCAGCACTAGCTATGACAATATAGACCTAGTTTTCATCGACTAGACCTGGTGGTTATTATCAAAGAAAGGGTCACCAAAAACAGTGATGAGATGGTGAGTAATTTTGTGATATTGGTCACACCTCTATTATTGCTATTGATCCCTTAAATCAAAACAGTAAATCTAGGGATTTTTTGAAGGATCATTTTTAGTAAATTTTGTCTAAAAAATTTCTCTTGACTTTATCTTAGGTATTGATTACGTAATCTTACGGAGATTCAAGATTATATTAATTTGACGAATTATGAAGACGTTTTTGCCAATTTCTTTTTTCTTCTTGTGCAATTGAGTAGAATTGACTATCGGCAGGGACTAATTCGACGGTTTGAATGGCTAAGGTTAATTGTCCTTTTTCGGCTCTTATCTTAGCTAATTGATAAATGGATTGACTTAATTCTTCTATTAATTTTTTCCCGTGATTATACCCTAAATCTCCTTGTTCTAGGTGTTTAAGTAGTCTAATCGCTCGGTTATAGGATGAAGCTTGGTTGGGTTGAATTAAGGAGATTGCAGCTTCAATTAAGAGTTGATTATCTTGTTGTTGTTGGCTTAAATTTTGCCATTCTTGTGAGGATTTTTGTGCTAAATTATATAGGGTTTGATTATCTGGAGGAACCAGTTTGGCTGCTGCGATCGCTCCTTGAAAATCTCCTAAAATAGC
>JASJBX010000038.1 GCA_030066295.1 Crocosphaera sp. | reverse complement strand
GGGGGACAAATCAAGAGATTTACTCGTAATATTCAGATCCTCAGCACTCATTAAATTAGCAGTATTTAAGTCCTTTTTCAGTTTAACCAAAGTACGATAATGATACATCGGAATACTTTTCGAGGTTTCACTCCAAATTAACGATTCAAACGTAATTTCTTCTTCAGATTTTTCCACTTCAGTTAAATCGAGGCAATAGAGATTAGCTAATCCTTGATCAAAAACAATGCCTTTAAGAACTTTATACTCATCACAACTTGAAAAATGATAACCCGGATATAATTGTTCACAACTATTAGTAATCCAACCTAAAGCACACATTGCAGGTAAAACAGCATTTCCGCCGATAACATGATCATAAACAAAAGCATTATTAGGCAAGGTTAAACGACGGTATAACCGATAACTTTTCTTCTCAGACGTTACCAAAATAGGCGTAGGAGAAATGGGATTACTCATGATAATAATTTGAGCAGCATTTGCTTGACTTTCCATCAATTCTTCTGTCAACATTTGCGCCCCAACCGATTGAGGAATTACCTTGATATTCTGTTTTTCAAATAACTCCTTAAGTTGAGGAGTAACCATTCCCCCATCCCACGGACCCCAACCGATAGAAACCACCTTACAATGGGGATGTTGTTGACGAAGTAAATAAGCATATTTGTTGAGAATATCATTAGCTAACGAGTAATCAGATTGACCAACATTGCCATAAAAAGAAACAAAAGAAGAAAATAAAGCAATGAACTTTAAGTCAGAAAACTCTATATTAGCCAGTAAACTATTTAACCCTTCGACTTTAACATCATAAACCCGATAAAAATCCTGTTCTGTTTTATTTTCAATGAACTTATCCGCTAAGGTTCCGGCACCATGAATAATACCCGTTACCTTGCCCAATCGTTGAATAATAGGAGTCAAAGCAGTTTTCAACGCTAGATTATCCGTAACATCGACGCTGCAATACTCCGCTTTTCCTCCCGCTTTTTTAATATCAGCTAAAGTCTGATACACCTCCCGACTCTGACATAACTGTTTGTAAATCTTTTGAACTTTTACCGGGGTAGGTTTATCTTTTTGAGCCATTAAATGCTGCATAATGCGCTTCTTTAACTCCGACTCATCAGTACAACCGACACTCCACTCGGGTTCTGTTTCTAAAATTTCAGAACGACCCAATAAAATAAACTTACACTGATACTGTTGAGCTAAATAAATGATACATTGGGCTGTAATTCCTCTGCCGCCTCCGCTCACGAGAACCACAGAAGATGAATTAAGGTTAGTATTAGTAATCATGGGATCAGTTAGTTAACAAATAGTGTGCATTAATGAAAAAATAGATCGTCAATTCCACAAAAGGCTACCCAAAAAAAGTTAATTAGGAGTTTAGGAAAGACAAAAATCCTAAACTCCCTTACCATTAAATTGTTAACGGTGTTAACTCACAATCTAATGTAACTCGACTTTCACGGGTATAACCCACTTCTTGAATCAGCCCATTGGGATCATGCAATTCTGCTAAAATAATTTGAGCCGTTGTCTCCTCCTCCAGATCGGGACTGATATCAATAGAACGACAAAATACGGATGGCCACTCCAGATTTAAAGTTTTAGTCAATCCAAATAATCCCCCACTGATAGGACTAAACTCGTGGTTCCCCCTCAGGCCAAACGCGCCATCTAAATGAGCTAACGTGATAAAACAAGCCCGTCCTTGATCAGCAGCTTGATTAAGAGACCCTTTCAAATATTTAGCCAAGAAAAACACCTGTTTCACAATGGCTTTATGGGGGTTAACCCTGGTGTTTCCCTGGTGAGGAAGGGACTTATTCAGGGGGTGTAAATGGATAAACGTGCCGATGAGTCCGAAAGTTTCCAGAATTTTATCGACTTGTTGCTGTAAATGTTCTTCACAGAGATGGGTGAGGGTAAACCGTTCAACTGTGGAAGGAAGAGAGGGACGACAGGGAACTAAAAAGTCAGGGAAACTGAGAACCCCTACCCGCCATCCTTGGTTGATTAAAGCTTGAGCGACGTGGGTGGTGTTAGCCGAACCATCATCGGTCAATAAACAAGTCTTACAAGCATTGGGAGAGAAATCCCAAAAATCAGGAGCAGGTAGAGGAATTAACTTCATTTCGTAACGTCCAATCTCACCGTGATAACGTGGGGTTGGACGTTTGACTTCTAAGCTATTTTTTTTTCTGTGGTTATCATTTGCCCTTGCAAATATTCAACGATTTGGGCGAGGGTTCGTTGCTCTCCTAACGCTTCGGGGCTAAGCTTGGGTAACTGAGGGAAGGATTCCATCAGGGTTCCCATGATTTCCACACGCTTGATGGAGTCAATGCCTAAATCTGCTTCTAAGTCCATATCTAATTCCAACATTTCCGCAGGATAGCCGGTTTTATCGCTCACCACCTCTAACAAGGCTTGACTCATGCCATTATCCTCAACAGCTTGAGAAGAAGAGGCTTCAGCAACCGTAGGTGCAGGAACCGGATCGATATTACGGGGTTCTAAATAGTTGGCAATGGGAGAGATGTGAACCGGTTCAGCTTGGGGTTCAGCAACAACTGGAGCAGGCGGTTGAGGGGCTGCCATCACAGGGGGTTCAGCAACAACTGGAGCAGGCGGTTGAGGGGCTGCCATCACAGGGGGTTCAGCAACAACCGGAGCAGGCGGTTGAGGGGCTGCCATCACAGGAATTTCAGGGGCTTGAACCTTTTGTTCCGTGGGAGTTCCGGGTTCAATTTGTTGTTGAAGTAATTGTAAGAACGCTTGAAAACTTTCCGTTTGACCTTTTAGATATGCTTCATGAACCTTGAGCGGTCCTTGTTGTTGGTATTGATAGAATTGTTGGAACAGTTGGCTAATGAGGGTAAGAGCAGAGTTATTCATGGCGACAATTTGATCTTCAGAAACAATAATTTGATAATCGGATTGGGAATCAGTGGGTTGGGTAACTTCGGTCAGGGAGCAAGGCGCCTCAACCCTATCGAAAACAGGAATGGACTCAGTTACTGGCACCTGGGGAGATGACACCAAAGGCTCTTGGATAGAGACTTTTTCAACTGGCACCTGGGGAGATGACACCAAAGGCTCTTGGATAGAGACTTTTTCAACTGGCACCTGGGGAGATGACACCGAAGGCTCTTGGATAGAGACTTTTTCAACTGGCACCTGGGGAGATGACACCAAAGGCTCTTGGATAGAGACTTCTGTCACAGAAGACTCCAGGGCAGACTCCATTAACGCCTTGGTTTTGGGGCTAATGTAGTTAGTGGCATTCAACTGAATGGTCATGGCTTTGCGTTTGCCAGATTTCGGGCTTTCTTCCGGAACAGAAGGTTCTAAATCCGTTAATCCTAAACCCATCACCCTTAGCTGCATTACCCCTTGACTTAATTGGACATCGCTATCCTTTTGCCGACTGGGGTTAAGAGCAACCGCCAGATGAGGGCGATCGCCGAGGGTTTGTTTAACCAGATTGGTTAAAATTTGCCGGGGTCCAATTTCCACAAAACAATATCCCCCTTGAGCGTAGAGATTTTCGATCTCTTGGACAAATTGAACAGCGTTGAGCATATGGGCTTCTAGCAGTGTTCGCATGGCTCCAGGCTCTTGCGGGTAAGCATTGCCTGTCATGTTGCCATAGACGGGAATCTTGGCGGGGTTAAACGTGACGCGATCGAGGGCTTCAGCAAACGGTTGACTGGCGTGAAGCACAAACGGGGTATGAAAGGCAGAGGACACCGGTAAAGGAGTCACCTTATACCCCTGTTTGCTCAACACCTTTTCTAACGTGGCAATTTCAGGTTTTGATCCGGAAAGCACCACTTGTTCCGGGGTGTTATAGTTGGCCACCTGAACCTTACTCATCCCTTTGATCAGTTGTTCGACAGTGGCCACGTTGCCGCTGACGGCTAACATTGCCCCCCCATCACAATCATCAGCCCCAGTGGGGGTAGCCATGGCTTCTCCCCTGGCTTTGATGAGATAATAATAATCCTCCTCACTTAACACTCCGCCAGCCCATAAAGCCGTTAATTCTCCAAAGCTATGACCGGCCACAAAATCGGGTTTAAAGCCAGCTTTGTGTAGAAGTTTGTATAGTCCCGCACTTAAGGCACCGATGGCAGGTTGAGCATTTTCTGTCTGCCGTAAGCGGGCAGTTTGTTGTTCCCTGTCGGCTTCTGTAAACCTTGGAATGGGGAACAACATCTCCGACAACGGGGGACGGCTATCGTTAACCATCAGGTTATCGATCGCTTGATAAGTCTGTTGCACCTCGGGGAAGTTGAGGGCGATTTCTCGACCCATATTGAGGTATTGGGACCCTTGTCCGGGGAACAAGGCCACGACTTTCCCCTCCAGAGATAAGCCGGTTTTGCGGTAATAAATCCCGTGAGGATGCTCCCAGTTTTCTGCATCGGGTTGGCTTTGCAGTTGTTTGAGGGCTGCTTTGAGCAGTTTTTGTGCCTCCTCTAAGGACGTGGCCACAAAGCCGACTCTGGCTGAAGTTTGGGGAATAACGGCTGCTTTACTCTGGTTTTGCAGATGGTTGTAATGGTGCGCTCCCTCTTGAGATTGCAATTGATCGAGACTGGTTTGACAAATTTGACTCAATTGTTCAGGATTGTCGGCCCAGAGTAAAATTGATTGAGGTCGCTGATGAACCCGATGTTGAGGAGGGTTCGGGGTATATTCTTCGAGAACCACATGATAGTCCGTTCCACCAAAACCAAAGGAACTGACCCCTGCCCGTCTGGGGGTATCTCC
Source organism: Crocosphaera sp. (assembly GCA_030066295.1). GTDB lineage: Bacteria > Cyanobacteriota > Cyanobacteriia > Cyanobacteriales > Microcystaceae > Crocosphaera. Next base: position 35,546 of record JASJBX010000038.1, on the reverse strand, counting down.
CCGTTGTAACCAAGGACGGGTTTCGGTATTCAAATAAAACGCCGATTCTTCGATGTTAAATTTGGGATTGGGTTCGGTGACGTTAATGGTGGGGGGTAGGATTTTATGGTGTAAGGCCAGGGTTGCTTTAATTAAACTGGCTGAACCGGCGGCGGCTTTGGTGTGACCGATTTGAGATTTAACACTGCCCAGAGCAATTTTTTGTTTGTCGGCCTCATTTTCGGTCAACACTTGATTTAACGCCGTAAACTCGCAGAAATCTCCGGCTGGGGTTCCGGTACCGTGGGCTTCTACTAATCCCAACGTAGTCGGAGAAAAACCGGCTTCTTCATAGGCCCGTCGTAACGCCCTGGACTGCCCTTCGGGACGGGGTGCATAAATGCTCTTGTAACGGCCATCACTGGCGGTGCCAATGCCTTTGATCACGGCATAAATGCGATCGCCGTCTCGTTCTGCGTCCGCCAGACGCTTAATCACCAACATTCCTAGTCCTTCTCCCACCATCATCCCATCGGAAGTGGCATCGAAGGGGTTCAGACAATCTTTTTTGGAAAAGGCCGGGGTTTTACTAAAGCACATATAGTTGAGGATGGAGTTATCCGTATCAAACCCCCCCGTTAACATCATGTCGCATCGCCCCTCGATCAGTTCACTGACCGCCATTTTTAAAGCACTGAGGGAACTGGCACAAGCAGCATCCACGACACAATTAGTCCCGCCCAAGTCAAAGCGGTTGGTGATGCGTCCAGCGACTACATTGGGTAACATTCCAGGGAAGGAGTTTTCTTCCCAAGGCACATAGGCAGCCTTCATGTTTTCGATAATGGTATCGATTTGTTCTTGGGGCAAACCGCTCTTTTTGAGAACTTTTTCCCAGACTGGATACTGTAAGCGACTGGTTAAGGGGGTGATACTTTTCCACAGTCCGCTTCCCCCTAAAATAACCCCTGTGGTTTCTCGGTTAAATTGTCTATCTTTGCCATAGCCGGCATCATCTAACGCCTGTTTCGCCATGACTAAGGATAATAAATTAGCTGCGTCGAGAGCTTGTAAGGTACCAGGGGGCAGTCCAAATTCTAGGGGATCAAAATCAATTTTAGGGATAAAGCCACCCCATTTGGCATAGGTTTTATCGGGGGCTTTGGGGTCGGGATCGTAATAGTCTTCAATTTTCCAAGCTGTTTCTGGAACTTCTGTGATCCCGTTAATTTTGCCGAGAATGTTTTCCCAATATTCTTGTAAATTTTTGGCCTTGGCAAATAAAGCCGACATCCCAATAATGGCTATGGGGGTTTTTCGTAAAGCAGATACTTTGGGGGTTAATGATTGATCCATCATATCAATTGTGTGTTCTCGAATAAGGAGGAGGTAAGATTCACAAGTCAAAGGTGAGAAGTCAACATTTAAAAGTTTTACCGTCTTCTAAAGTTAAGAAGTATTTAGACTTGATTCGGGCTGATTATCCACTTTTGCTTTTTGCCTTCGCCCGAAGGGCGCGGTAAGTTAGGAGATATCAATAGTTAGGACAACATTTTTTATCAGTAATTTTACTGAAAACACCACAAATAAATTTAAAGTTTTTAGAGAAATCTACTTTATATATTTCCCGTAATTAGGGGAAATATATAAGTAGAAAAAACAAATCTCAAATTTCCTACACTTTCAGTTTAGATTGTCCTTAACTCATACGCCATGGATTATTCTCTGATCAAAATGGATGATTTTTATTTTTTGGATTTTTTCCAGGTAATTATTTTCTTGAAGAGAAAATTAAAGCTGAATCAGTTAGCTTTGACGGTTTGTTCTCTTTTTCAGATGCTTACAGTTAGGAGGTACTTTTGAGTGATCGAAAGTTTAAAGTATATCAATTGTAGACACAATGGATGATTGATGGAAAATCATGGATGATTTTTATTGTTCAAGATGATTTCTCAATCTTCACCACAGACTACTTTTGGAATTAATGATTACCTCATGAGTTAACCTGAGTTTCCTAATCTAGATGGGATGGTTGATTAAGGATCTAAACTGGGATTTTTGGGTTTGTAACGCCTTTTTTTACAAATGATTCACAATCATTCCAGATTTTGCTCAATTCTTATGCAGTTTTTCCTCGGTTTAATGACAAAATATTAAGTAATTTTGCTTATTGTTTTTCCTGACAATGTATGATACCTTAGTTTACTAACCTAGAAAATTTTAAGTAATCTTACTTAAGAACATTTACTGAATCGGAAAAACTTGAGTGTGTACTGTGAAATTAGTGTGAATCTATAAGTGTGGTGTAGGAAAAGTCAGCGATTTTTCGTCAAAATTAGACAAATACTCAAAAAATGCTATCAAATCCTACTTGTAACTTCATTAACTCACAACCTCAACTAACCGAATTAAATTCTCTCACTCACCATTTAATCAATCAAGTTACAGAAGCCATATTTTGTGTGGATGCTCAAGGTCATTTTCAATACGTTAATGACGCAGCTTGTGACTTACTGGATTGTTCAAAACAGTCTTTATTACAGACAATTGTTGATGATGAAAACATCAACTTTTTACCGGAATCTTGGTCAGAATACTGGATATTAATTCAGGAAAAATCATCGATCAACTTTCAAACAGAATTAGCCACTGATAGAGAAACAGAAGTTCTTAACATTACCATCAACTTTTTAGAACATAATCATGAAGGGTACGGCTGTATTTTAGTCCGTCCCCTGTCTCAGAGGACTTCTCAAACCTCATTAAAACTCGTTCCCAACTCCAACAAAAGACCTGAACGAACCACCTCGTTTTATCCCAACTCCAGTCAATTAAAACCCATTTTTGAGTTCATCGAAAATAACTATACTGAACCCATTAGTTTGAACGATGTAGCCCAAGCTGTCGGTTATTCTCCCGCCTATTTAACCAACTTAGTGAAGCGGAAAACTCACAAAACCATTATTAACTGGATATTAGAACGGAGAATGTTAGAAGCCCGTGATTTGTTGTTAAATACTCAGGACTCTATTACCAAAATAGCCATGTCTATTGGGTTTAGCGATGCCTATTATTTTTCCCGTCGGTTTAGTCAACTCCACGAGATTTCCCCTAAACACTGGAGACAACAGCATCAGATGCAGTCAGCCTAATCCCCTTGGTGCAAAATTACGGTAAAATAGCAATATCAAATCCAGATAAAGCGTAGTCAATCTGTTCCCTAACCTTATCCTTCACTTTGAATGGTCTTCAATCCCTAGGTTAATCTTCTTGATTGTTTACCTTTTTAAAGTTAGGGGGATCAATTTTAACACTATAACTGATACACTGATATTAAAGTATTTGGATGTGGATGAGGATTACTTCTTAATTTTGTGATTGTTTATCCTGATGTCGCCAGAATGCCCTAATCTTCTGAAAGTTAGGGATAAATAGCGACCAGAATATACATTGCAAAGCATCAACTAAAAACACAAATAAAGGTAAAATAAAGGTAAAAGCACTGTTGAAATACAGGGACACAACCGCCTAGTACCTATGAAAAGTAGCGAAAATGGTCAGGGGTCGAAACTAAGCTCACCATCAAATCTCATTAGCTTAGGCTAACTCTCTAACAAGAGAAAAAAAGATAAGTAAAGCCAAACCCTTCTGGGTGAGGTATTAGAGGCAATTGGATACGCCTTTGTGTTTGTTCGCATCAAGAATCCCTACCCGTCTATACGGCAGGGTTGTTCAATAATCCAGTCTTAACTTATTGCAATGACTATCAAAACCGAAGCCCCCAAAACCGTCGAAGATATTCAAAATTGGCTCATCGATCAATTTGCTCAACAATTAAATACAGAAGCAGATGACATTGATGTTGAAGAACCTTTTGATAATTATGAACTAGATTCAAGTAAAGCCCTAATTTTACTAGGCCGCCTAGAAAAATGGCTAGGAAAAGAATTAAACCCTGTTGTTATGTTTAACTACCCAACCATTGCGGAACTCTCCGAAAGGTTAGGAGAATTGTATCTTTAACGTTGAACTGTTAAGTATATACTTAACAGTTATCAAAAAAGATAGAGGTTTGCAATGACAAAATGCCATGGCGTTTTGTCCTAGCATTTTATGGTTAGTGTGAGGAAAAATCATAAGCGTTGATAGGTTTCGATAAAAAGTCCAGTCTTTACGAAAAATATTCCATACTCGATTACAAAGAAACCAGACTAGACTGGTGTTTAAGAACACCAAATGAGTGATTTGATTCGATGAATCATTGTTCCCTTGCCATTTGGTTCACCTCTCATACATAGGAAAAATTTGTTTTATGGTTGTTACTGCACAGACCGACGTTTATGACGTTGTGATCATGGGGGCAGGGTTTGCAGGGGTCTGTCAAGCGAGACATTTGCTGCTGAACGTTCCCAATATAAAAATTGCTCTCATTGATCCCAAACCAGAAGAAAGGACTGATAAAGACCTAAAAATTGGGGAATCCATGGTAGAAATTGCCACCCTATTTGTTTGTAAAGAACTGGGTCTTTATGAATATATGATCGAAAATCATCCCCCCAAATATGCACTTAACTTTCACTGGGCAAAAGATACAGATAAAACCAATACCATTGATGATTATTATCATATTTGGGCCAATCGACAATTTCCTTTAGGAACCTTTCAAATGAACCGAGCAAAATTTGAAAGAGACTTGCTCAAAATGAATAAAGAAATGGAGGCAACTTTTTATCAAGGTCGTGTGGTTGACGTTGATATCACCCCAGCTGATGAAATACACAGTGTAAAAGTCAAAATGGCCGATGGCAACTATCAGCAACTGCAAGCAAAACATCTGGTGGATGGTGCCGGTCGTAAATTTATTGTGGGCAAGAAAACGGATAATGTGGTTTTCGGTGCAGAAAACCTATTTGGTGTCGATACCGGTTCAGCTTGGGTCAGAGTCAAAAACGTAGATCGCACCATTTTTCATGACGGTTATGACCCTTATGGAGCGACTTGTAGCCATTATTATGCCACCAATCATTGGTTTGGTCATGGTCATTGGTTATGGATGATTCCCACAGAAAAAGATAGCCAGGAAATTTCCATCGGTATTGCCCAACATCGGAGTGCTATTGCTAACGACCAGATTAATACAAAAGAGAAATTTTATAGCTTTCTCGAGGCCAATCATAATATTTTGTATCGTTTAGTTACCTCTGGAAAAAATGTCGATTTTCATTATCTTCCCAGAGTCTCCCATACCAGTAAAACCATGTTTTCCCGTGATAATTGGTATGTGGTCGGAGATTCAGCTTGTATCTTTGATCCCTTTTATTCCTTGGGAACCAGTATGATTGCTTTTGCCATTGAAAGCATCACCGAAATTATTCGTTGCAAACTGGCAGGAGAAGCAGACGCAGAAGAAAAACGGGCTGCTTATAACGACTTTAATCTCACCTATACCCGACTCAATAATCATCTCATCGAACACCACGATAAACAATTAGGTCATGCTAGTATCATGAGTTGGCGTATTTATGCCGAATATATGTGGTGGTTCGGGATACAGATTCCCCTGTATGTGGGCAAATGGCATTTAGATCCAGGATTTGTTTCCCGTTACGTACCAAAAGTTAAAGCAGATATTGAAGGATATTGGCATCATTTGTATGAACAGTTTAACCAATTGGTTGAACAGAACAAAAATATCGGTTTTATGGATGCTCACCGCACCGATGAATTAATTTGGGGTTATCATACCCTCAAACACTTCGATAATTTTGTGGAAAATACCAAACTTGAACCACGACGCTGCAACGTTTTTGCCGGTATCAAAGCCACCAGTTTTTATACAGCCGTTTGGTATGCCAAGTTTCTTTGGAAAGGGTTCGGTTTTTCAGCGTTCCTCAATCCCAAAAATCTTTCTTATCTCTTCGGACATCTCAATGGGGCCCTGCAATCGGCTATTACCGAAATGGTCTATAAATATTTGACCCGTAGTCTTCCTGATAATAGTGAAATTGAAAAAACCCGCCAGGAATTTACCACTTATCGTTATCGGAATCAACTGAATCCTTGGCTAACAGAAAGTCCTTCAAAATCATCAGTAAAAGCCATTGTCCACGTTTAAAGAAGAAACCCAGTGTAAGGCGTTCTCAAGTATTAACATAGTGGGCCACCTCATTATTGACAAACTCTATTTTTAAATTATGGAACCTATTGCAATCACCGGCATTGGCTGTCGTTTTCCAGGGGCGAGCGATCCCCAAGCTTTTTGGCAATTATTATCTCAAGGTATTGATGCGATTACAGAAATCAAGAGCGATCGCTGGAATATAGACGAATTTTACGACAGTAACCCAGAGACTCCAGGCAAAATATCGTCCCGTTATGGGGGCTTTTTGTCGGACGTAGATGGCTTTGATCCCGACTTTTTCGGCATTTCTCCCAAAGAAGCCCGCTTAATCGATCCCCAGCAACGTCTCCTCTTAGAAGTGGCTTGGGAAGCCTTAGAAGACGGGGGAATGGTACGAGAGCAAATCGCCGGTTCCCAAACCGGGGTATTTATTGGCATTGGTACGAATGATTATAGTCGTATCCCCGGTTCAACCTATAACGATCAACCCCAAGGCTACGATCTCACTGGTAATGAGATGAATATCGCTGCGGGCCGCCTTTCCTATTTGTTTAACCTACGGGGTCCCACTTTAGCCGTCAATACCGCTTGTTCTTCTTCTTTAGTGGCGGTGCATTTAGCCTGTCAAAGTATTTGGAACCAAGAAGCAACCATGGCTTTAGCGGGAGGGGTGAATGTTATTTTATCCCCCATTGGTAATATTGCCCTGAGTCGCTTAAAAGCCCTCTCTCCCGATGGAAGGTGCAAGACGTTTGATGCCAGTGCTAATGGTTATGTCCGCAGCGAAGGGGCCGGCTGTATTCTGCTCAAACCCCTCTCCCAAGCGATCGCTGATAAGGACTCCATCTATGCAGTAATTCGCGGTAGTGCCATCAATCACGATGGACGCAGTAAAGGGTTAACGGTTCCCTACGGACCAGCGCAAGAAGCCTTAATTCGTCGGGCATTGAAAAAGGCTGAAGTGGCAGCCAAAGACATCAACTATGTGGAATTACACGGCACCGGAACCCCGTTAGGTGATCCCATCGAAGCCATGGCCTTAGGTGCTGTCTTACAAGAAGGGCGCAACCCCGATGCTCCTTGTTTAGTGGGAGCGGTGAAAAGTAATATTGGTCATTTAGAAGCAGCCGCCGGCATTGCTAGTGTGATCAAAATGGCACTCTCTCTGAAACATCAACAAATTCCCCCCAGTCTGCATTTTAATCAGCCTAACCCCTATATTCCTTTCGATAAATTACCCCTGAAAGTCCAATCTAGTTTGATTCCCTGGCCACAAAGAGAAACCTCGGCCAAAGTGGGAATTAGTTCCTTTGGTTTTTCCGGAACCAACGCCCATGTCATCTTAGAAGGGGCCTCTGTTCCTGAAAAGACTGGTAACAATACCTCAAACTTTCCCCATTTATTACCTATCTCCGCCCATACTCCCGAAGCCGTCATTACCCTAGCGCAACAGTATCAGGGGTTAGTTGCAGAAAAAGAACTGACCCCTAACTATGTCGAAAATCTTTGTTACAGTGCGAGTGTACGACGTAGCCATCATACCCACCGTCGGGCGGTGCTAGTGGATGCGCCAGAAACATTACGGGATAGTTTACAAGAGTTAGCCACACTGGACTTAGAAAGTTTACCCAAACCTTCCAAACGCAAGCCCAAGGTTGCTTTTGTGTTCTCCGGTCAGGGGCCGCAATGGTGGGCTATGGGACGGGAGTTATTAGCCCAAGAAGCGGTCTTCCGAGCCGTCATTGAAGAATGCGATAGTTTGATTCAAAAGTATGCCCAATGGTCGTTATTAGAGCAGTTTACGGTTCCTGAGTGCGAGAGTCGCTTGCAAGAAACAGAAGTCGCTCAACCGGCTTTGTTGGCGTTGCAAGTGGGGTTGGCCCAGTTATGGCGTTCTTGGGGGATTGAACCAAAAGCTGTGGTTGGCCATAGTTTGGGGGAAGTTGCGGCTGCTCATTTTGCGGGGGTTTTGACCCTAGAAGAAGCGGTTTGTTTGATTTGTCACCGAAGCCAATTAATGCAGCAAGCCACGGGTAATGGTAAGATGTTGGCGGTGGAATTACAGGCAGCAGAAGTTCAATTATTATTGGAGTCTTGGAGCGGTCAGTTAGAAATAGCAGCTATTAATAGTCCCAGTTCAACGGTTGTTTCTGGAAAGTCGGACGCTATTGATGGTTTAGTGGCTGAGTTGCAAGAAAAAGATTCGGATATTTTTTATAAAGAATTGCCTGTTAATTATGCGTTTCATAGTCAACAAATGGAACCCTTTGCTGAAGCTTTGGTTGAAAAGTTAGGTGATCTAAATCCTCAAAAAGAGAAGATTTCTATCTTTTCTACAGTTACGGGAAATAAGCTCGAAGGAACGGCTTTAACTGCTGAATATTGGGGTAAAAATATGCGTCAAACGGTCAGGTTTACCCCTGCCATTGAAGCTTTAATCAAATCCCGTCATACCCTATTTTTAGAAGTGAGTCCTCACCCTGTTTTATCAGGATACATCAAGAAAACTCTCATTAATAAACAAACCGATGGCGTTGTTTTACCTTCCCTAAGACGGAAAGCTTCAGAACGGAAAACCCTCTTGAATTCTTTGGGAACACTTTATACTTGGGGTCAGTCCATAAATTGGCAACAATTATATCCTGATATCTGTGCAAAAGTTGAGTTACCTTTATATCCTTGGCAACGAGATTCTTATTGGATTGATGATATCAAACCACAGTTCAAAGATAAAGAGAAACAGGTAAAATCAACATCCTCTTTACTACAACTATTAGTGGAAGGTAATCTAGGAAAGCTGACAGAAGAACTCAATCAAAATCAGCAGCTATCAGCAGAAGGTAAACAGGTTTTACCTCAAATCTTATCCCTATTAGTTGATCAAGAGGTTAATAATCAAGCGGTTCAAGGTTTAGCTAAAGCTTGTTATCAAGTAGAGTGGCAAGAAAGTCCTTTGGCGGTTAATCAATCGGAAAATAAACAAGAAAATTGGTTAATTTTTGGGGATAAAAAAGGAGTTGGACATGATTTAGCTAATGTCCTTAATCATGACTACAGTTTGGTTATATCTGGAGACAGTTATCAAGCTTTAGATAAGCAACATTATCAAATTAATCCCCATCGTTGTGAAGATTTTGAACAATTATTAAACCATCTTTCTCAACCTATTACTAAGATAGTTTATTGTTGGGGTTTAGACAGTGCAATGGACTCGAAACAGTCCCATGAATCTTTGTTGTTTTTACTGCAAACATTACTAAACAATCCCACAACAATTATCCCGAAATTGTGGATTATTACCCAACAAGCACAACCCGTTCTCAACCACCAAGAAAACCTTAATCTTGCTCAAACCCTCCTCTGGGGAATGGGTCAAGTGATAGCCTTAGAACATCCCCAACTCTGGGGAGGATTAATTGACCTAGACGGTCATTACTCATCCCTTAACCCTATTATTGCTCAAATTACTACAGAAACAGAGGAAAATCGCCTTGCGTTCCGAGGAAACAAAGGTTATCTTGCTCGTTTAGTTCCCAAGGAAATCAGTGCAGACAAAGCTTTATCCCTCAACAATGAAGGCTGTTACCTGATTACAGGGGGGTTAGGGGCTTTAGGATTAACCTTAGCAGATTGGTTAGTGGAAAAAGGAGCGCGTCATTTAATTTTAACCAGTCGTCGCAGTTTAGCCGAACAAGCAGCAGAAAAACAGGCAAAAATTGCAGCTATCGAAGGGAAACAAGTCAAAGTTACTGTCATAGCTGCCGATGTAGCTAACTATGCACAGATGCAACAACTGTTTGAGCAGATCAAACAAGAATATTCGCCCTTACGGGGTATTATTCACGCCGCCGGGGTGTTGAACGATAAAATCATCGAAGATATGGATAGGGATAGCTTTCAGGCTGTCTTAAAGCCCAAAGTAAGGGGGGGTTGGAACTTACATAAACTCTCGCAAGAATATCCCTTAGATTTCTTTGTTTGTTTTTCCTCCATGTCTGCCTTATTGGGTTCTAGAGGACAACTGCATTATGCCGGAGGCAACGCCTTTTTAGACGGGTTAGTGCAGTACCGTCGCCGTTTAGGACTGCCTGGAACCACCATTAACTGGGGACCTTGGGCAGAAGGAGGAATGGCTACCCAAGGCTATGAAACCGGGTTGAAAATGATGGGCATTAAGCCCTTAGAACCCATAGCAGCGTTGAACCTGATGGGAAGTTTATTGTCAGGAAACGCTGAACAAACCATGGTAGCGGAAATTGACTGGGGGAAATTTAGCAATATTGCAGCAGCTAAAGGCAAAATTCCCTTTTTAGCGGAATTATTACCAGAAAATACCCCAGAATCTCCAGAAAATAGTCGCAACTTATCACAAGAATTAGAAAATACCCCACCCCATCGACGAATAGGCCTACTCACCCAAGCCTTACAAGAACAAGTGGCCCAAGTATTGGGAAGGCGGGGGTCGTCCTTACCCGAAACCGATCAAGGCTTTTTTGATATGGGGATGGACTCGTTGATGTCAGTGGAACTCAAACATCGCTTAGAAAAATTATTGAAGGTTTCCTTACCCTCTACCCTCGCCTTTGAATATCCCACCATTGACGATGTGGTGACTTATGTGAGTGAGGAGGTTTTTGCTTGGAAAGTTGAGTCTAACTCCTCCCCAGACACCACGGCTGAACATACCCTTGACCTTGAGGAAACCTTAACGGAACTCGAAGGGTTATCCCAAGCCCAAACAGAAGCCCTCATGGAACAAGAACTCGCTGAACTCGAAGCCTTATTATCTTAAAGGAGACATAATTAAATGAGTGCGACTGCTAAGAAAACCGAATCCTTAACCCCCTTACAAAAGGCCATTATTGCCCTCAAAGAAGCCCGCGCTAAAATTGAGGCCCTAGAAAAAGAAAAAAACGAAGCGATCGCTGTGGTGGGCATGGGGTGTCGCTTTCCAGGGGGGGCTAATACCCCAGCCAAGTTTTGGGACCTATTAAAACAAGGACAAGATGGCATTGTTGAAGTCCCCGGCGATCGCTGGGATATGGATCGCTACTACGATGAAGATCCGGACGTTCCCAATAAGATGTATGCCCGTTACGGGGGGTTTATCGAGGACGTGGATCGATTTGATGCCGCCTTTTTTGGCATTACTCCCCGTGAAGCGATCGCCATGGACCCCCAACAACGACTATTATTAGAAGTTAGTTGGGAAGCCCTCGAAAACGCAGGTATCGCCCCGCGCAAACTCTCTGGCAGCCAAACCGGGGTCTTTGTGGGCATTGGTTTAGATGATTATGCCAAACGGCAGGTTAAACACCAAGTTCCCATCGATGCTTACACCGGATCGGGCAACGCCTTTTGTTTTGCGTCGGGACGACTCTCTTATTTATTGGGACTCCAAGGCCCCAGTTTAGCGGTTGATACCGCTTGTTCTACCTCCTTAGTGACGGTCCATCTAGCTTGTCAGAGTTTACGCAACCAAGAATGTGATCTGGCCCTAGCGGGTGGGGTGAGTTTAATGTTGTCCCCCGAAGTCACGTTATATTTATCCAAAACCCGCGCCCTCTCTCCCGATGGAAAATGTAAAACCTTTGATAAAGGGGCCAATGGCTATGTGAGGGGAGAAGGCTGTGGGATGGTCATCCTCAAACGGCTTTCCGATGCAGTAGAAGCTGGAGATAACATTCTCGGGGTGATTCGAGGATCGGCCGTTAACCAAGATGGACCCAGTAGTGGCTTAACCGTTCCCAACGGTTCAGCCCAACAAGCGGTGATTCGTCAAGCGTTGGCCAATGCTAAGGTGAAACCGGAAGACATTAGTTATCTTGAGGCCCATGGGACGGGAACCGCCCTCGGTGATCCCATCGAAATGAGGGCCATTGATAGTATTTTTGGTCAAGGGCGATCGCCGCAAGACCCGTTAACGGTGGGTTCGGTGAAAACCAATATTGGTCATTTAGAAATTGTGGCAGGGATGGCCAGTTTATTGAAAGTGATTTTATCCTTGCAACATCAACAAATACCCCCCCATTTGCATTTTCAAGAACTGAATCCCAATATGACCGAGTCCGCTAAGTCGGTTCATATTCCCACCCAAATCATGCCCTGGGAAGCCACAGAAGCCCCGAGAAGGGCTGCAATTAGTTCTTTTGGTTTGAGTGGAACTAATGCCCATATTATCGTTGAAGAAGCCCCAGAAATGAGGATTACGGCTTCTGAGGTGGATCGTCCCTCTCATTTATTGATGGTATCGGCCAAAAATGAGGCGGCCCTAGAAGACTTAGTTAAAACTTGGAGAGACTATTTAGAACAATCTCCTGACTTAAATTTAGGGGATCTCGCGTTTAGTGCCAATACTGGACGGGCCCAGTTTAACCATCGTTTAGGGATTATCGCTCGCTCTACTACTGAAGCGCAACAGGAACTAGAAGGGATCATAAATCAACAACCGTCCCTGAACGTGATTAGAGGCAACCCAGAGACAGGAAAACAAAGGAAAATTACCTTCTTATTTACCGGACAAGGATCGCAATATGAGGGGATGGGACGACAGTTGTATGAGACGCAACCCACCTTTAGAGAAGCGTTAGAAACTTGCGATCGCTTATTGCAACCTTATTTAGAGCGATCGCTGTTAGACGTTATCTATCCCGAAAACGGAACAGATGAGGGGTTATTACAGCAAGCAACTTATACCCAACCGGCCCTATTTGCCATCGAATACGCATTATGTCAATTATGGCAGTCTTGGGGGGTGAAACCGGATGCTGTCATCGGTCATAGTATTGGGGAATATGTGGCAGCTTGTGTGGCCGGGGTTTATAGTCTCGAAGATGGCTTAAAATTGATTGCCCATCGGGGGCGACTGATGCAACAGTTACCTCAAAACGGTGCCATGATGGCGGTTTTTGCCTCAAGAGACACCGTAGAAACAGCGATCGCAGGGTATGAAGAACAAGTTACCATTGCCACGGTGAATAGTCCCCAAAATGTGGTTATTTCTGGGGATGAAGCGGCCATTAATTTGATTCAAGCTGACTTGGAAAATAAAAAGATTGAAGTGCGTCGCTTAAAGGTTTCCCACGCTTTCCATAGTGCCAAAATGGAACCCATGTTGCCTGAGTTTAAACAAGTTGCTCAAGAAATTAACTATCAAGTTCCGCAACTGGACTGGGTTTCGACAGTGACAGGAGAATTGAACAATCAAGGGATTAATGCTGACTATTGGACGCAACAGGTTCGCCACTGTGTACAATTTGCCCCTGCCATGGAAACCCTCGGGCAACAAGGTTACAATTGTTTTGTAGAAATGGGTCCCCATCCCATTCTCACCCGACTGGGCCAACAAACTTTAGCCGATAAGGACTATTTATGGTTGCCATCTCTACATCGACAACAGGATAATTGGCAACAATTATTACAGAGTGTAGCAAAATTAGCAGTTTCTGGGGTTGCTATTGATTGGGAAGGATTCGAGCAAGATTATGCCCGTCGTCGTCTCCCGTTACCCACTTATCCCTTTCAAAGACAACGCTATTGGTTAACAGAAGGAGATGAACCGGCCTTACCTGTGACTTCTGAACTTCCAGTCAGTGAAGAAAAATCAACAGTAAGAGAAAGTTTAGCAACAAAACTCGTCAAGATCGTTGCCAAGATTACGGGGTTAAATGAGCAACAACTGAGTTTAGATGTCTCTTTGGAAGGGACGTTGGGCTTAGATTCTATCATGATGACCCAATTAATGAACGAGTTACTGAAATTAGTGGATGAAGATCAGCGAGAAAGCTTTAAAGACGTCTTTTCTTTACGGGATTTAATGCAGCTATCTAACTTAAGACAGTTATTAGAAATCCTTGAACCCTTTACCCAAGAAGACAAACAAACTCAAGGCCCTCAAACTCCTTCCAATGTTCAAGAATCATCTGTAAGGGACGGTTTAGACATGGATAGGGAATGGGTTGACATTCTCCATAGTCAATTACCCTTATTGATGAGTTATTGGAGTTTAGAGTCCAATAGTTTGTTTACTAAAATACAGATCGAAGGAGACTTTGATCTAGGGATTGCTCAAAAAAGTTGGCAAGATTTGCTGCAACGACATCCCATGTTACGGGCCCGCTTTCATATTAAAGAAGGGGCAACTCAATTCAGTGATTATGGCTTAGAAATCCTCAAAAATCCCACCGTTCCCACCATAGAAGTGAAGGATGTCACTCAATTAAGCGCGGATGAACAACAACAGTCTATCGAAGAAGAAGTCTTCCATTGGCTTAATTATGGTTGGGATTTGAGACAATGGCCCTTACATCGTTTTTCGGTTTTACAATTATCGGATTCGGTGTATCAACTCTTTTTAGGCAATGAACACCTTATTTCTGATGGGTTGAGTAATCATATCATCCTGCGAGAATTTTTAGAACTGTATCGGGCCAATGTTGCCCAAGAAAGTCCTAACTTGCCTCCGGCCCTAACCGTGGAAACCTACCGACGACAGGTAGAAACCATGAATCTCTGGCAAGATACGGAAGAAGACAAAGCCTTAGCAGAATATAACAATACCCAAGGTAATCAGGTTTATCGTTGGAATCCCAAACAAGTCAAACTTAAGCGACAAACCCCACTCTTCTATAATCAAAAATACGTTCTCTCCCCAGAAACCACCGCTCAATTAGTGGAAAAAACCCGTCAATGGCGAATTCCCATGAATGCCTTGCTATTGGGGACTTTCATCAAAACCATGGCTACCCTTGACTCCCAGTCCCAAACCATCGGGGTTTCAATTCCTACCAGTGGTCGAGTTTATCCTGAAGTGGATACTTCAGGGGTGATTAGTAGTTTTGCTCAAAATTTAGCCTTGAGTTTTACCCCACCGCAAACAGAACAATCTGGGTTAAGCTTTTTTCAGGAAATTGAGCAAACGGTGAAACAATCCATTGGCAGTGGTTTGGACCGGGCCCAAACTCGTCAACTGGGGACTATTTTGCGCCAAGGAATTGTCTTAGAAAACGGTCAACTCCCGAAACATAGTCTTTCGATGATGGAAGAGGCCCTGAAATCTAATTTATATCTTCCTTACACGGGACAAACTCGTATCGCCACCGATTACGGTTCCTTCTCCGTTACCGATTATCAAGCCGGGGGAATGAATGGTTCCGGAACCATCGATATTCTGCAAGAAATTTTCGATCACCGTCTCCATCTCTTCGCCAGTTACGATTACAACGTCTTTGATGTGGCGATTATTGACCGATTAATGACCGCTTATTTGGAGCAAATTGAAGCCTTAGCGTCGTTATCGATGGTTGCGTCCGAGGTGACCACTGCGAAGCCTGCTACGGTAAATGATGAAGAAATTGCCGCTAACTTACGAACCATTACCGGGCAAATTTGTCACTGGACTGTGGAAGAAGAGGAAATGGACGACGATTTAGAAGCAGATTTGGGACTTGATTCCTTAGAACGGATTCGTCTAGTCACGCAACTGGAAGGGGCCTATGGCAAACAATACCGTCAACAACTGCTTGATTGTCGTACCTTAGCCGAAATGGTGACAGTCTTAACCCCTAATTCGTTTGAGTGCAACTCGAAAGGTGACCCTCAAATTGCCGCTAACTTGCGAACCATTACTGGGCAGATTTGTCACTGGACCGTGGAAGCAGAGGAAATGGACGACGATTTAGAAGCCGATTTAGGGCTTGATTCTTTAGAACGGATTCGTCTGGTCACCCAATTAGAAGGGGTTTACGGCAAACAATACCGTCAACAACTCCTTGATTGTCGCACGTTGGCAGAGATGGAAACCGTTTTAACCACGAAACCTGTTCCCTTTGCTGTTTAATTTGCATTGATTATTAATTAAATTAAGGACTGAGAACCTATGATGTTGCTAACCCCCGAAATCCCTTACGTTAAAATCACAGAACAAGCACAATCAAACCCCGATGCGATCGCCATTTTGGACGAAAACACGCTGTTAACCTACCAACAGTTAGATTATTTATCCAATCAAGTCGCCCATTATCTCCGCAGTCAAGGGGTTACCCCCAATACCCGAGTGGGCATTATGACCCATCGCGGCCCAAGGATGATTATTGGTATTTTGGGTATTCTCAAAGCTGGTGGGACTTATGTTCCCCTCGACCCAGATTATCCAGTCGATCGTTTACGCTATATCTTACAACACGCCACCATTCACACCCTCTTGACAGAACAGGAGGTGAGTGAACAGTTAAGGGCCTGTTTAGAAGAACCGTTACCCCTCAAAAGGGTGATCTTTTTAGGAGAGGGAGAACCTCTCCATGACCTCAATAACATCATCCAAATTACCGCCAGTGAGTGGCAAAGCTGTTCTCAAGACAGGTTAGACGTTTGCAACCGTCCCGACGATTTAATGGTTATTCTCTACACTTCCGGCTCAACCGGTCGCCCGAAAGGGGTGATGTTGAACCACCAAGGCTATACAAATCGGCTTGCATGGATGCAAAAAACTTTCCAATTAAAACCCGGCGATCGGGTGGCGCAACGCACCTCTTTTTGTTTTGATATCTCGGTTTGGGAAATTTTCTGGACTTTGATGGAAGGGGCCACCATTTGTCCGGTGCAACGGGAAGTGGTACTTAATCCTTGGGAGTTTGCCCAATGGATTCAACAAACCCACATTAATGTCATGCACTTTGTCCCCTCTTTATTTGGGGAGTTTATTGCTGCGCTAGAAAAGGAGTCTTGGACGTTTCCCGATTTACGCTGGTTGGTGTTTAGTGGGGAGGCACTGCCCATGGCCCTGATTCAACGTTGGATCGATCAATATGGACTCCAGACAGGGTTAGCCAATCTCTATGGACCCACTGAAGCCTCTATCGACGTAACCGCTTATATTATTAAGGAACGCCCCGATGAACGAGTGATGTCCCAAATTCCCATCGGTAAAGCCATTGATAACGTCTTTGTCCGGGTGCTGGATGAGCAAATGCGACCGGTGAAACAGAGAGAAATGGGAGAACTTTGGCTCGGTGGGGTACAATTGGCTCAAGGGTACTTAAAAGACCTAGAAAAAACCGCGAAAGCCTTTGCTCCCAATCCTTTTGGCGATATTCCTGGGGATTATATCTATCGGACGGGGGATTTAGTCAAAGAACAGCCGGATGGAACCCTAGAATACCATGGCCGTATCGATCATCAGGTGAAAATTCGGGGATTTCGCATTGAGTTGGGGGAAGTTGAATGTGTATTAACCACTCACTCCAATGTCAATGAGGCGGCAGTATTGGCCATCGATTATGGAGAGGGACAAAAACGGCTCATTGGCTGTGTTGCGGGTAAAAAGGTAAAAAGTCGTCTGTTGAAAGAGCATCTAGAGCAGACTTTACCCTACTATATGATTCCGCAACGATTCCTCTGGTTAGATAGTTTACCGAAGAATCATAACGGAAAGTTAGATCGTAAGGCTTTATCCGCTCAATTGTTATCTAAATCCTCTGAAACTTCTAAATCTTCTCCCTCTTCTCCCCTGCCTCTACTACCCTTAGCACCGGCTCAACGTTGGTTAGTTAATTATTTTGAACCTCCCTATCAATGGTTGGGATATACTCGTTTTCTCTATCATCAATCCCTCAATTTAGAGGTGTTTAATCAAGCGGTTAACCTCTTGGTGCAACGTCATCCTGCCTTTCGTACTGTTTGTGTGCAACATCAGGGACAATGGCAACAACATACCCTCAAGGAACCTCAACCCATTTTTGCTGACTATTGGGATGGGAGTCAATTAAATGAAAAAGAACGCAATCAGAAAATTGAGCAGCAGATGACGGATATGGCTCAAGAGATTTCCATTGATCGTTGGCCCATGACCCGAACGATTATTGTTAAGGTTAGTCCTTCTTGCTACGATATCACCATGATTGCCCATCATATTATTGCCGATATGTTGAGCGCAACCCTTCTCTTTAAAGAAATTTGGAGTGCTTATCATCAATTGTTGTTGGAGGGAACCGCTACCTTCGCCAACCCGAACCCCACTTCTTATGAAGGGTTAATTGAGTTTTTGCTTAAGCAGGAACAGCAGGGGACATTAGAAGAGCATATCCAATATTGGCGATCGCAGTTCCCCGATGCTAACAGTGGGCTTCATCTGCCCTTAGACTATACCCAGGGCATGAATACGGAGGAATCAGCCCAGAATCAACTATTTAGTTTGGAGCAACAGGCAACTCAACAACTCCTCGTGGAAGCGAAAACCTATTATCAGTCTAACGTCTATCCGATTTTATTAGCTCCCCTCTATCGCCTCATGGCTGACTGGACTCAAAAAACCAATGTGGTGATTAGTCATCGCAGTCATGGAAGAGACTTAGGGGATGGAATGACGTTTTTGGACAGTATGGGCAATTTTGCCGTTAATTTTCCAGTGGGTGTTAATCTTGAGGGTTTATCTATGTGGGAAGACTTGATTCAAGAGATCACAGAACAATTTGAAGCCTTACCCATGAACGGCATCACTTACGATTGGATTGGCGATCGCTTACCTGAGTACCTCTATCCTGATAGTAATTTAACTCAGGTACGGGCTAATTATCTGGGTAACCGTTCTGTCCCACCCTCGGATTTGTTTGGCTTTGTTTATGGTGAGCGTGACTGTCGTTTATCGCCACCCCAACAAAAACGAACCACCTTACTTGAATTTTTCTTCTTAGTGATTGATGGTTGCTTAGAGGTAAGAATTGAGTATTCCCGTAATTTTTATGAGGCTCAAACGATTCAAAACCTTGGAGAAGAGTATCTTGGTTTGCTAAGTCAGATTTTATCTTCGACTAAAACCACCGTACAAGGTTAATCCTACCCGATATTGCCCGGAGCAGACTGAAAAGTTGATGAAATAGGGATTGTGGGGAGAATGAACCCAAGATAAAGCTTTTTATCTTTCTTCTCTTCCCACTCTTCCCCCTGTTGTTTTAACAGTTAAAATTCATTAATTCTTGATAATTAAAACGTGCTACCATTCCATCCCCACATACTGCCTTCAGCACCAGCAAATTCGATATAAGTCCGATTTTTGGGAACCCCTAATTCATCTTCAATAACTTGACAAAAATCCTTACTCATGGACTTGGTTTTTGAAGGACTCATTCCACCCACACTTTTAATTTCTAAGTAACAAACGGGGTCAAAGGTTCCAGAAAATGTCATCTTTATATCTGAGTCAAAGGAAGTCATAACGTAAGATTCAGGTTTGCCTAAATGTTGTGCTAACTTAGCAGATAACGTTGTCAGCAAAGATTCAATCACCTTTGATTCTGGTTGAGTAACTGAGGTTTTGACTTGAATTAATGGCATAGTTGGTTGTCTATTTTACTAAGGGATAACTGATGATTGGTGAGCTTTTTTTCTAATTTTAGATAAGATTATCCGCCATATTGCCACCCTGTACTTTCCAGGGTCAAAGCATTCCCTTCTCGGTGAATTCCTGCACCAATCACTTCACCGACATAAACGGTATGATCTCCTTTTTCTACTGCTCCTACCACTTGACACTCTACGTAACCTAAAGAGTCTTTAATGATAGGACATCCTGTTTTTTCTCCTTGATAAAATTCTACGTCTTCAAATTTATTACCGACGCGACTTTGGGGTTTGAAAAATTTTGCTGCTAAGTCTTTTTGTCCGTCTTCTAAGAAGCTGATGGAAAAAACACCACTTTTTTTGAGCATTTCATGGGAACCAGACTCTTTTTTAACACAATTAATAACCAAAGGAGGTTCAAAAGAACCTTGCATCACCCAACTGACGGTAAAACCATTCAAGTTTTCCCCATCTTTAACCCCACAAATATAAATCCCATGAGGGATTTTTCTCAACATTGTTTTTTTCGCTTCTTGGTTTAACAAAGTAATCACCTCTTCATATTTTCTGTGATAAATGACCCTTTCTTTTCTAGTTTTAGATAGGATGAGGGTAAGCTTCTTTCTTAGAATATCAAAAAACGACCCCAATGGCACGAGAAAAAAACTAAAGGCTAGATTCTAATTTGTCGAATAACTCTGCTAGAATAGTATTAGATAATAGAAAGCCATCAGGATCACTAAGCATTATTCTCTTGATACTTTTAAAATTGTCATCAGTTAATTCTGTTATTATTTTATTATCTATATTTTGAAATTTCACTAAGCCGATTTCATAGTAGGGTAATAAGGTTTGACAGATTATTTTGACAATTTTATCTCCAAATAATGACGAAATTTTTGATAAGTTTATTCCTTTCTTTAATCGTAATCCTAACATTAAAGTTTCTAACAAAACATCAATTTTATTCAAATAGTCAGAGGATAAATAATGATCCGTTTCTTGTAAGCTTTTCACCCATTGATAGTAATCTTTACGAGTTCTCGGCCGGGTAAATCTTTGATTATTAGTATAACTGGCCGCCCCCATTCCTAAACCATAATAAGGCTTATTTTCCCAGTAAACAAGATTATGCTGACATTGATAACCCGATTTAGCGTAATTAGAAATTTCGTAATGTCCATAACCAGCTATAGTTAATAGTTTTTGAGCTATTTTATACATTTTTGCTGTATTCTCATCACTCGGTAAAGGAAATTTTCCTGGTTTATATTGTTTGCCAAAAGCGGTTACTGACTCTAACACCAAATCATAACAAGAAATATGATTTGGTTTTATTTTAATTACTTCGTCTAAGGAAAATTGCCAATGTTGTAAGGTTTGATAAGGAAGCCCGGAAATCAAGTCTAAACTAAAATTTTTAATATTCGTTTGCTGAATAAAATCAATAGACTGTTCAATATCTTGATAGCGATGAAACCGACCACATTTTTCCAGTAATTCGTCACTAAAAGATTGAACGCCTAGACTAAAGCGATTGACTCCCAATCTTTTATAATTAGATAATTGTTCTAAACTAAACGTACCAGGGTCCATTTCTAGGGATATTTCTGCATCAGAATTAATGCCAAAATGTTGATCTAATGTGGTTAAAATTTTCTCTAAATAACGAGGAGGTATTAAAGAAGGGGTTCCTCCCCCAAAAAAAACAGTTTTTAATGGGAGGTGATAACTTGGGGTAATCTTAATTTCTTCGCATAAAAAATGAACATATTCAGCAATTGAACCCGATGTATTGGTATTGGTTTTATCTCCTAAAACTGAAATAGGGAAATCACAATAGTAACAACGACGACGACAAAAGGGAAGATGAACATAAGCTGAGACAGGAATGAGAGTATCCATAGATTCTTAAAAGGTGTCCAATTCTTAGATACATAACTTAACTCTTTAGCTTAAAATGGTCAGCAAGAGATTAAGAATCAACAATAATTACTTAGACGAGAGAGATATAATGGATAAAATAATCTGAATCAGGTAGAAAAATATTATCATTTTTTCTTCTCAGCTACCGAAATTATAGATTAAGATCAAAACTATGATTGATGCCATTATTATTCTCATATTTATCATAGCAGCCGCCGGTGTGGGCTTCGATAGCGTTGATTTGCTTCCTGTAGAAGTGCAGGAACAAATTTCTAATATCGAAGCTTTACGGTGGTTAGCAGCCGGTTTTACCTCAATTTTGGGCTTAGCCTTCGGATTGGTCGCCCAAACCACCTATCGGCGTTTAGAAACTCGCATCAGTACCACTCCCATTGAAGTTATTTTGACGCGGGCCGTGGGATTAGTGATCGGTTTACTCATTGCTAATCTGATGTTAGCCCCGATTTTTCTTCTTCCCATCCCCAAGGAGTTTGCTTTTATTAAACCGATGACGGCGATTTTGGGGAGTGTGGTGTTTTCTTTCATGGGGGTTAGTTTAGCCGATACCCATGGGCGAACTTTTTTGCGACTGATTAACCCTAGTAGCATCGAAACCCTATTAGTAGCCGAAGGAACCCTACAAGCAGCTTCAACCAAGGTGGTTGATACCAGTTGTATCATTGATGGTCGTATTGAACAACTGCTCCATACGGGGTTTATCGAAGGACAAATCTTAATCCCCCAATTTGTACTACAAGAGTTACAACAGTTGGCTGATGGGAGTAACGATCAAAAACGAGTCAGGGGACGACGGGGGTTAGATATCTTAAACAGAATGCAAGAATCGTTCCCGAAACGTATTGTGATTCATTCTGCTGACTATGAGGATATTGCTACCGTTGACGCTAAATTGGTTCATTTGGCCCAAGAAATCAACGGAACTCTGTTGACCAATGACTATAACTTGAGTAAGGTGGCCAACTTACAAAAAGTGACTATCCTGAATGTTAACGATATCGCTCAAGCCATTCGCCCCATTTATTTACCTGGAGATACCATCGACCTGAAAATTCTTAAGTTGGGCAAAGAACCCACTCAAGGGGTTGGTTATCTTGAAGATGGAACGATGGTGGTGGTAGAAGAAGGCAAAGACTACGTCGGGGAAGCGTTGAGTGTGGTGGTAACCTCTGCTTTACAAACTTCCGCCGGTCGGATGATTTTTGCCAAACCTCAATCAGTCATTGCCTCTTCATAAGGTTAATTCAAGAACATTAGCTAAGATGTTCAGATTGAGTGCATCAGCTAAGATACCAGGTAACTCAATTCCTTGATTGTTACCCAAATCAAGGAAAGTGTTGCCGTTTTCTTCAATTAGCTGAAGGGACTGAGGAATATCTAAAAGACGAATGGTATCCCCCGACTCAAAGTCCTCAATGCGATCGCGTCCTTCATTGGCACTAAAGTTAAAGATATCTCCACCACTCCCCCCAGTGAGTACATCGTTACCTGTACCACCTGTTAGCAGATCATTGCCACTTCCCCCGGTAAGTACATCGTTACCAGCTCCCCCGGTTAGCAGATCATTGCCAACATTACCATTGATCAAGTCATCCCCGTTGGTTCCTTCAATGATGTCATCTCCTTCTGTTCCGGTAATGGTTGTGATTTGTGTAAGAGGATCGTAAGACGTGGTAATAGTGGCTGAAGTTTGGGAGTCGTCGGGTGTGGCCTGATCAACAGGAACAGATGAATTGGAGGAGTCACCGATAAAAACATTATCAATGGCTTGAAATTCGGTTGCTGGATCACTCACTCCCCCTGTGACAAATCGTAGGGCAATATATTCATATCCTTGACCAAAATCAATATTATCCCAACTAAAGTTCGTCCAATCAAACTGACTATCAGCTAGATTATTAGTATCGAGTAAAGTAGCAACATTAATCGGCTCATTGCCATTAGCGACAGGAGTCTTGGTATCCCAATTACTCATTTCAAACTCACCATCAACCCCATAAACTTGTAATCTTAAGGTATTGTCGCTTCCCATATTAGTTCCATCAAAACTAATGGTTTTTAAGCCTTGTGTGGTGTGATTACTGGCAATAACTTGAGTTAATCCTAAAGCACCGGAATCATCAGCAGAAGCCCATTCATTGACAGTATCTTTACTCCATTTATGTCCCCCAGGTTTGATCCAACTTTCTCCAGCCTGACTACTATAAGTCATCCCATAATTACCTGTAAAATCACCGTCAATAGCACTAAAAGCAGAATCTTGAACAATGTTTTCACCACTGTTAGGATTGCCATCTAAAGATACGGTTATTTGAGCCGTCGCTGTAGCAAGTTCCTGGCCATCGGTAACAGTATACGTAAAACTATCAGTACCGATAAATCCCTGATTAGGCGTATAGGTAAAGCTGCCATCATTATTATTAGTAAGAATCCCATTGGCTGCGTCACTAAATTGTTGAATGGTTAAAGTATCCCCATCAACATCATCATCGTTA
This sequence comes from Crocosphaera sp., assembly GCA_030066295.1. Taxonomy (GTDB): domain Bacteria; phylum Cyanobacteriota; class Cyanobacteriia; order Cyanobacteriales; family Microcystaceae; genus Crocosphaera. The sequence continues at coordinate 11,672 of JASJBX010000038.1, read as the reverse complement.
TTTAGGACATTAATAACCGTTGAGGTATCAGAGACAGTCCTCACTAAATCATTGGTTGCGAGGGGTGCATCATTAAGAGGATTAATCGTTAAATTAACGGTTGCCGTATCCCTTCCTCCTTGTAAATCAGAAATGCTATAAGAAAAACTATCATTTCCATTAAAGTTATTATTCGGAGTATAAGTGATAGTACCATCACCATTATCAACTACGTTGCCATTACTTGATTCAGTCAGATTACTAATAAAAAGAAAATCCCCATCAGCATCACTATCATTGGCAAGAACATCAATGGTCACCGATTGGTCTTCATTGATTTGAACCGCATCATTATTAGCAACAGGAGGACTATTAGTATCTTCTGGGGGAACTGATTCATTACCAATGAAAATATTATCAATGGCTTGAAACTCTGTTTCATCAACTCCATTTGTTATGAAACGAATGGCTATGAATTCATACCCCTCGCCAAAGTTAATATTATTCCAACTAAAGGTACTCCAATCAAAGTTATTATCAGCAATATTTCCTGTATCGAGAAGGGTTACGGATTCAAAGGGAATGGTATGATTAACTGTCTCAGGGCTGTTAGTTCCCCGATTACTGAAACTAAATCGTCCATTAACCCCAAAAACTTGCAATCTCAACGTATTGTTTGAACCGATATTAGTAGCATCAAAACTGACATTCTGTAATCCGCGTGTGAGGGACTCATCATAAATAATTTTGGTCAGCCCCTCTGCCCCAGAATCATCAGCATAGGCCCATCCATTAACTGTATCGTGATTCCACTTATGTCCACGAGGAACCAGCCAACCCTGTTCTAAAATCGAGAGGGATGGGGCACCATCAAGAGTAGTAAGGAAAGAATTGTACCAAAAGGTCGTACCATAATGCTTTTGAAAACCACTATCAAATGTTCCATTATCAACAATATTATCGAAACCTTGACTATCAACAAGAATGGACTGAGTCGTAGTAGAGGTATTTCCTTGTCTATCGGTTACTTGAAGGGTAACTGAATAAGTGCCTGGATTTTCATAAACATGAGTAGTATAACGACCAAAATCATCAATCACCCCATCACTCTCATAGTCCCAAGCAAAAGAGGCAATAGTATTATCCCCTGCTGTATAAGGATGATTAGTTGAGTCAGACCAATCTAGAATATAGTCAGGATCAAAGGATTGACTTGCATCAAACTCAATCCCTAGACCACCTTTGGAGATGCTAGTAAATGCTGCTATGGGTGCTTGATCGTCCGTGGGAACATCAAAGATAGGGTTGCCCTGAATTTCAAAATACGGTGTAATCGGTGCATTCTCTCTTCCTGGGGATAGATCGGTGGAAATAGAAGGATTATTGACACGACCAGACGCTGATGAAAGATTGTAGGTGTTATTGGCAAAGGTTCCATCAATTAATTGGGAAGAAAAAAATGGTTCTTCGGTATTATATCCCTGCAAACTGGTTTGGGGAATTGATACACCAAACTCAAAACCCTCAACGTGAAGGTTATCATAAACCATGGTTCGAGCATTTTTGTCAGAATAAATACCAAATCCGATGGGAGTCGACATAGGAACGCTGCCTCGCAAAATAGGTGAGTCAGGATCACCAACTATGAGAGAATCTTTCAGCGTTATATGAGAAGCATAGGATATTTGTACTCCATTATCATCAACTCCCCAAATGGTCAAATTCTCAAGAATATTTTGCTCATCGTGACCGACATTATTAGCATCTGTTCCACTATCATCACGGGTAATTCCCCGCAATTCTGTGCCAGATTGACTGTTATATACCGTATTTCCCGTAAAATTTCGCAACGGAACTTTATAAGCATGAATTTCTGTGTTCCCTCCTGCTATATATTGCAAATTTTCTGGAAGATCCGAAACAGAAACCACTGGACCAGAATCAAGGTCATTGTGGCCATAAACGATAATTCCCGTATCGGCCATTCCCGTAGCAATGTTATTCTCAAACGCAGAAATAGAGTAAGAAGTCCGTACCCAGTAACCCATACCACTCGATCCAAAGTCATCAAGTTCTCCCCTAGCACCGTCAGGACGAAGTAAGTCGGCATCAGGATCAGTAACAGATCCAGCCGATTTAATGGCAATATTATTACGGAATGTGGCTTGTTCGTCCCCATCTTCAGTGACAAAATGAGCGCCAAGAACATCAAAGGAAACATTATTTTCAACATCTACGCGACTACTATGAACCGTAACCCCCCATCCTGGACTTCCCCAAACTGCATTCCCATTTACTTCTGCCGTATCCATATCCATCTCATGGGGCATATCAGGATTATGATGTTCTAGAATTTCATGAAAATGGATAGAATAACGACCTTGAGTATTGGTTCCTGTTCCTGGAATTAAGTTCCCCTTGCTATCAAATTGAGGATCATCAAGAACAACATCTTTATTGGTGCGTCCTAACCCATAAAAACCTGCGTTATAAATCTTTGTATCGTGGTCCATAAACATAGTATGTCCCCGTTGAGACGCGGGAACTCCGTTGCCACCTTCTGATTGAAGGATCACATTTCTGGTTAAATTAGCAACATGAATATCTAAGTCAAATCCTTCGGGAGTTGTGTGGTTAAATCTTAAGGCGTTTCCATCAACATCATTATGGCTAAATGTAATCGTATTTCTATTAATTGATTCAATGGTTAAAACTTCATCTTGAGTGACACTATGATCGTCATGAGAACCGTTTTTATCCCACGCCGTTCCCGTCAAAACAATTTGATCCCCCACTTGCCAATTAGTAGGAACAGGTTCAGAAAAAGTTAATTCTGTTGAACCCGCTAAATGATTATCAGCAAGGGTAACATAAGATGTTTTTTCTTCTCCAAAAATACTAACTTTAGCCCCATCTCCTGCCACTAATCCACGACTTAGTTGATGAGGGTCCCAATTGCTATCAATCTCAGGACTATTAGGATCAACGGGAGCAAAAATGATATTGGCTTGCGCTTGAATGGGATTAATTTCTGTCCCCATTTCTAAGTTTCCTGTATCAGAAACCGCAATATAATCAACAATAAGTTGAGTATTGGTATTTGTGGAAAACACCAGACTTCCATCTACTCTAACGGTGTGAATTCGGGCTTCACTCTCTTGATCATAGAAAACTTCCACTCCTTCCCCAATCACTACATCCGCATTATTATTAGGAACTACTCCATCTTGCCAAGTATTAGGATCAAACCAACTTCCATTATTAACAGCAACATGAGTGGCATTACTATGGGAAACAAGGTCTAAAAAAGGTGCGTGAATATGGGTATCCATAAGATTCTGAAAAATCAACTTACCTTCTAAAAGTTCCCCAATGGCTTTAGGAATATGCTCAGTGATATTTCCTATCTTTTGCTGATAAGTAGCATGGTTAGTTGCGGTTTGTTTTGTCAGTAAATATCCTGAATTCTTTCCTAATGAAACTAGAAAAATCATAAATTTTACCTATGTTATCTTCTCGATTAACAACAATAAACTGAGACTATAAGCACATATTACGAAGAGATTGTTAAGTAATCGTAAATTGATTGACGTACTTTAGGGTGATGTAATGTGATATAAGTAAAAGGATGATAGAGGCTCAATGTTATTAGATTATTAAGTCCTTTGTTGTCTTCTGGATTAACAATAATAAACTGAGACTATAAGTACATACTATGAAGAGATTGTTAAGTAATCGTAAATTGATTGACGTACTCTAGGGTGACGTAATGTGATATAAGTAACAAGGATGATAGAGGCTCAATGTTATTAGATTATTAAGTTCTTCCAAATAATTCTTTTGAATTCAATCTACACAAAACTTAAAAATTATGTCATCAATCAAGAAAAAAGCGATTACTGGTACACTTTGGACTGTTGCCGGTTATGGGACAAGTCAGATATTAAAACTGGGAGGAAATATAATTCTCACTCGTCTCTTAGTTCCTGAATTATTTGGTTTGATGGCGTTAATGAATACTTTCATTATGGGACTTAATTTATTTTCAGATATCGGTATTCGTCCCAGTATTATCCGTAGTTCACGAGGCGATGATCCAGTTTTTCTAAATACAGCTTGGACATTGCAAGTTATTAGAGGATTTATCTTGTGGTTAGGGTGTTGTATAATCGCTTGGCCAGTGGCTCAATTTTATGGAAATTTTCAATTGATGTGGTTGTTACCGATTATCGGAACAACAACTATCTTATCAGGATTTAATTCGACTTCATTAGCAACCCTGAATCGCAAAATAGAAATTAATAGATTAACTAAATTTGAGATAACTCAACAATTTTTATCTTTAAGTATTACGATTGTCTGGGCTTACTTTCAGCGAGCAATATGGGCTTTAGTGGGAGGAAGTTTAATCGGAGGTTTAATCAAAATGATCGGGAGTTATCGATTAGATACTAGTCTTTCGCATCGTTTTCTTTTAGATAAAGAATCGGTTAAAGAACTGATTTCTTTTGGGCGATGGATTTTTATTTCCACTGCCATGACGTTTTTCGCCAACCAAGCTGATCGACTAATTCTGGGAAAATTATTTTCTTTAGAAATGTTAGGAATTTATACAATTGCTTTTAATTTAGCTTTCATGCCTCGGCAAATACTACAAAAGATTAGTACTAATGTTATCTTTCCTGTTATTTCTACGTACATTGATATTCCTAGGGAAGAATTAAAGGCGAAAATAGCAAAAAAGCGTCAGTTAGTTCTGATTATCCTGGCTGTATTTCTTACGATTATGGTTAATACTGGAGATATATTTATCAACTTAGTTTATGATGAACGTTACACGGAAGCAGCCTGGATGATGCCTATTTTAACTGTGGGTATGTGGCCATTTATGTTACACAATTCAATCAATAAGATTTTGTTTGCCCTTAATAAACCTGTGTATGTTGCATTAGGTAATTTTGTGAAAACGCTTTATATGTTTACATTGATTCCTGTGGCAACTTATTTTGCAGGAGCTTTAGGAGCAATTGTCGTTATTGCCTTTAATGATCTCCCTTCTTACATTATCATTAACTATGGACTTTGGCGCGAAAAGGTACTTATGCTTAGACAAGATATTCAAGCAACTCTAATTCTGTTTATTATGTTAAGCTTGACTATGACGATACGAGTGATGCTTGGTTTTAGTTTCCCTCTCCATAACCCAACTTTTTAGGTCTACCATAACGTTCGATCTAAACTCAAAATATTGACGAAAATCAGTAAATGATTATGAAAATAACCTTTGTTCTCCCTCCAGTCAATAATCGTGGTGGAATTCGTTCCACGGGTATGTTAGCTTTACATTTGATGAAACAGGGTCATGAAGTGTTAGCAGTCTGTCCATCTAGAAGTTCACCAGATATTCGTCGACAAATAACCTCTTTTGTCAAAGGGCAGGGATTAATCAATACTGAAACTAGACATCCTTCGATCTTTGATGAAATCGAAGTTCCTTTAAAGGTTACACAAACTTCTCGTCCTATTACTGACTCAGATATACCCGATGCAGATATTGTTGTGGCAACTTGGTGGGAAACAGCCGAATGGGTTAACAATTTGTCTTCTGCTAAAGGTGCTAAAGTCTATTTTATCAGACACCATGAAGTTCACGATTACTTACCAGTAGAGAGGGTTAAAGCAACTTATAAACTTCCTTTACATAAAGTTACTATTTCTAGGTGGTTAGTGGAATTAATGAAAACTGAATATGGAGATCGCAATGTTTCTCTGGTTCCCAATAGTATAAATTGTGATAAATATTATTCTTCTCCCAGAAATAAACAGCTAACACCGACAGTGGGTATGATGTATAGTAAGCAGCATTGGAAAGGCTGTGATCTAAGTATAGAGGCATTTAACTTAGCTAAAAAAGAAATTGATACTCTAATAATGGTCGCCTTTGGCTCTGAGGAACCATTATCTAGTCTTCCTTTACCGACAGGAACAAAGTATTTTAAAAATCCGCCACAAGAAAAAATTAAAGATATTTATGCTCAGTGTGATGTCTGGTTATTTGGTAGTCGTGTTGAAGGATTTGGGCGGCCAATTCTTGAAGCTATGGCTTGCCGTACACCAGTTATCGGAACGCCAGCCGGTGCTGCTCCTGACCTCATCATACAAGGGGGAGGAAGATTGGTTCAACATGAAAATGCTAGGGACATGGCGAAAGCTATTATAGAAATTACTCAATTATCCAATGAACAATGGCGAGAAATATCAGATATAGCTTACAACACTGCTACAAGTTATACTTGGGATGATGCGGCTAAACTTTGTGAACAAGCTTTTGATTGGGCTATTGAACGGACAAAAAATGGTGAATTAGTTTTCTAGAATCTATCGGTTTATGTCCCTAATTCATTAACAACTTAATGATGAGGGAAATGAGATCATGTTTATATTAAGTTAACTCTACTAAGAAATGTCTAAAGTATTAGTGACTGGTGTTGCTGGTTTTATTGGCTTTTATGTAAGTCAGAAGCTATTAAATAAAGGGGAAACGATAGTTGGGATTGATAATCTGAATAGTTACTATGATGTTTCTCTAAAAAAAGCTCGTCTTCAACAGATAGAATCTGACAAAAAATTTAGTTTTTATCAATTGGATATTGCTGAAAGAAAAGGTGTCTTAGAGTTATTTAATCAATATAAATTTGACTATGTAATACACCTAGCTGCTCAAGCGGGGGTTCGTTATTCCTTGGAAAATCCCCATGCTTACGTTGATAGTAACTTAGTCGGTTTTGTGAACATTTTGGAGGGATGTCGTAATGGCAATATTAAACATTTGGTATATGCTTCATCTAGTTCGGTTTATGGGAAAAATAAGAAAATTCCTTTTTCAACCGATGATAATGTTGATCATCCGGTCAGTTTATATGCTGCCACCAAAAAAGCCAATGAATTAATGGCTCATACTTATAGCCATTTATACGGAATTCCCACAACGGGATTACGGTTTTTTACTGTTTATGGTCCTTGGGGTCGTCCCGATATGGCCTATTTTCTCTTTACTAAAGCTATTTTAGCAGGAAACCCCATTAAAGTATTTAATTATGGTAGAATGAAAAGAGATTTTACCTATATAGACGATATTATAGAAGGAATTATTCGTGTCATGAATAAAATTCCTCAATCTGATAAAAATCTATCAGTTCCCTATAAAATATATAACATTGGTAATAATCAACCTGTAGAACTTGGTCACTTCATTGAAGTGTTGGAGGATTGTGTGGGGAAAAAAGCCATTAAAGAGTTTCTCCCCATGCAGCCGGGGGATGTGCCGATGACTTACGCTAATGTTGACGCTCTTATTAAGGATGTGGGTTTTCAACCCAATACATCTTTAGAAATAGGACTAGAAAAGTTTGTGAGTTGGTATCGTGATTATTATCAATGCTAAAAGTAAAAAAAATCGACATAGTGTTTAAATAGAAAAATTTATGAGTCCTCAAGCTCAATTAATGATGTTGGCTTGGTTGCCAATTGTTATTTTCTTCTTCGTCCGATTTCCACCGAGAAAAGCAGTTATCATCAGTTTTTTAGTGGCGTGGTTATTTTTACCTCAAAAAGCAGGTTTTGTTTTTTCAGGAATTCCCGACTATAACAGAATATCAGCCACTTGTTATAGTATCTTACTTCTAACCCTCTTTTTTGATTCCCAACGCCTGACACGCTTCAAATTAACATGGCTAGATTTACCCATGTTGATTTTCTGCATTTGTCCCTTCTTCTCTTCTATAAGCAATGGTTTAGGTGCTTATGATGGATTATCACAAACCCTTTCACAAACAGTTAGTTATGGATTCCCTTATTTTATAGGAAGAATTTACTTTAATGATTTAGTCGCATTACGTCAACTAGCAATCGGTATTTTCATTAGTGGATTAATTTACTTACCTCTATGTTTGTTTGAAGTCAGGTTTAGTCCCCAACTACACATAATGGTATATGGCTATTTTGCTCATAGCTTTGCTCAAACAATTCGTTATGGGGGATTTAGACCTACCGTTTTTATGTTGCACGGACTAGAAGTAGGAATGTGGATGATGGCTGTCACCCTGATTGGAATTTGGTTATGGCAGGCTAAAATTATCAAACAATTAAAAGGAGTACCTATACAGTGGTTGCTGGTAGCCCTGATTGTAACTTTCATTTTGATTAAGTCTACTGCAGCCTACGGTTATCTGGCATTTGGCATTATTATTTTATTGATTGCTAAACGGTTTCGTAGCATCATTCCTTTGTTGGTGCTAATCATAGGAATTTCACTATATTTATGTGTAGCCTCAACTGGAAACTTTTCAACCAAAAATGCCGAACCCCTACTTGCCACAATGTCCAATATTGTGGGAGAAGACAGAGCAGGTTCTTTAGAGTTTAGACTCGATAATGAAGAAATACTGGTGGAAAAGGCACTAGAAAGACCCATATTTGGCTGGGGAGGTTGGGGTAGAAACCGTGTTTACGATTATAATTGGGAAGGGGAACTGGTTGATATTTCCACGACTGATAGTTTATGGATTATCATATTTGGGGATCGTGGTATGATAGGGCTTGCTGCTTTATATTCTTCCTTTTTACTGCCTGTATTCATCTTTTCTACAAAACGTTACCCTCCTAAGTTTTGGTTTCATCCTCAGGTCGCACCAGCAGCCGTTTTATGTGTTGTTATTGTCCTATATATGTTAGACAATACACTTAATGCCATGTTTAATCCAGTTTTTACCGTTGTTTCTGGGGGCATCACTGGTTTAGTTGTTAGAGTGCCACAACAACGACAAAAAATCAAAAAAGTTGCTCGTAAGTTACCTAAATTATCGAAAAATAATGGGTCTAAAACTCCGCCCTTCAGGACGTAATTGTGTTACAATTAGACTGTATAAATCTTAAGCTACCTACTAAGAGTCCCCCAGAAGGTGGCAAATGGCCCTGAATTGGCAGGGTGTCTGGAGACAGGTGGATGTATGGCCTGGTGAGGTAAGTGCCTCATTGGCCTGGTAGACCTCATCTGAGAGTAGGTTTCAACAAGTAATTGTTGAATCATAATCCACTCGCCTTTAGCAGTGGGTTATGTCAACGTCAACAAATTCCCGCAATTTTAGCAACAGTAACTCTCAAAGAAATTAATTTCTAAAATGAATATTTCTAATAAAACATCGATTGTTTCTAGACCTATATTTCTAATAGGTGCTGAACGTTCCGGAACGACAGTTCTAAGATTAATGCTATCTCATCATCCTCAACTTTCTTGGTGTCAAGAGTTTGAATATGTTGTTGATCAAGTGACTGATGAGGGAAAATTTCCGAATTTAGATCAATATTATCAGTGGTTAGAAACTCATCGTATCTTTCAAGCGAGAAACTTTAAGATAGATGAGAATCTAGACTATGTTCAATTGGTGAATAGTTTTTTGATTCAACAACAAGAAAGAGATCATAAACAATTAATCGGTGCTACGGTTCATCGCCATTTTGATAGACTGTTAAAAATTTGGCCTGAGCTTCGTTTTATTCATTTAGTTCGAGATGGTAGAGATGTAGCTCGTTCTTGCATTGGCATGGGATGGTCTGGTAATGTTTGGACAGGTGTGGAAAGATGGTTGAAAGCCGAATCCTTATGGAACAAACTTAAACCTGAAATCTCAGAGGATAGATATATAGAAATAGTTTATGAAAAGTTGATTAGTAACCCTGTGGAGACTTTAACAGAAATTTGCCATTTTTTAGGCATAGAATATGAGCAACAAATGTTAACTTATGCTGATGACACCACCTATGATAAACCGGATCCCAAGTTAGTCCAACAGTGGAGAAAAAAATTATCTGAAGAAGAAATTAGACTAGTGGAATCAAGAGTAGCCGATTTATTAGTAGCAAGAGGCTATGAATTAAGTGGCTTACCACCTCTGCAAGTTAATCCTTCAATGGAAAAAAATCTTAAATTACAGAATTGGTGGTTTAAAGTTAAGTTTCGGGTTGAACGTTTTGGTCTAGGTTTATTTTTAGCTGATTATATCTCTAGGAAACTTAACATCAAACCGTGGAACAAACAAGTTACTTTAAAAATGAATGAAATAACCACTCAGTATTTAAAATAGACTTCTGTTTACGGACAGAACAAAGTATCTTTAGTTTTTCTACCTGTGATGGGATTTGTGCCTTTGGCTATTTCACATAACTTTTTCTCTGTATCGAGACGCAGTAAAACGTCCGTAAAATCTGCCCCATCAATAACGGCTCCATTGAACAAGGTATTGGTGGCAAATGCTCCCTCTAAAACAGCATCGGTAAAGTTAACACGGACTAACCTAGCTGACTCTAAATCGGCATATCTTAAGTCGGCTCCTTCAAAATTTGCTCCTTCTAAATTAGAGGCGAAAAATCTCACCCCTTGTAAATTAGCATGACTAAAGTTACAACCCCGTAAGTTAGCATGTTCAAAGTCTGAGTCTCGTAAATCTTGACCCGAAAAATCTTGCTCAACTAGGTTTTGCTTGGCATAATTAACACCCCAAGCAGGAGCCACGGGCTGAAAAAAATAGATAATAGTCAATAATAGTAAGAGAACGCAAACTGTCAAGATATTTTTATTATTCTTAATATTAATCATAATTGATAATTTGACTCGTCTTACAATCACTCCTTATTCTACCGTAATTTGATGACTTCTATCGGCAAAATTGGCGAACAATTTGTGGCTCAATGGTTAATTTCTGAGGGTTGGCAGATTTTACACCAAGGTTGGCGATCGCCTTGGGGAGAAATTGACATTATTGCCCAACATTCTAATAGTAATACTATCATTTTTGTTGAGGTCAAAACAAGAAAAAGTCGCAACTGGGATCAGAACGGAATTTTAGCCATTACCGCTCAAAAGCAAACAAAAATCGAGCAAACAGCTTCTTGTTTTTTAGGCGAATATCCACAATTTTCTACTTTTACTTGTCGTTTTGATGTTGCTTTAGTTAATCATCAACCCCATAATCAAAGTTCTTCCAACAATACAGATATTGCCATTAAAATAGGAAAACCAATTCAATGGCAAGGTTATCAGCTAACTTTATTGACCTATATTGAGGCTGCTTTTTAATTATTTGATTGCTCAGTTAGTTGCTCTTGACTTTCAACTGGTTTCTTGGCTGTTTTAGGAACGGGACGAGGTTGATAATATTTAAAGTGTTGATAGACGGTTCTAGAAATGTCTTGAATCAAATGACGACCGGCTACATCATTATACGCTCTTTCGGCAAAAACGGCTCCAATATAACGCTTTCCGGTGGGTATATCAATAATACCAGCATCCCCGATAATGGTTCCAATGTCACCGGTTTTATGGGCAATATTGGCCTGTTTTTCTAACCCTTGGGGGAGTAAGGTTCGGGTTCTTGTTCCTTCCATAATATCAATGAGGCGATCGCGGGATCTAGAACTAATTAAGTCACCCCTTTCTATTCTTGCTAAAAGTTTACTTAAATCTTCAGGACTGGTTTTATTCGTTCCTTCTAAATCGGGTAAAATATTATTAATTTCAGTATGTTTCATGCCCCATTCTTTAAAGCGTTGATTAAGGACTTCTTTTCCACCTATCTCTTTAACTAACATTTCTGTAGCGGTATTATCACTAATAACAATCATTTTTCTCGCTACTT
>JASJBX010000181.1 GCA_030066295.1 Crocosphaera sp. | reverse complement strand
AACAATTAACATCGAAGCCTCTGATTCCTTGGTTTTACAAGGTTTAGATCGTTGGTTATTGTTAGGATTATTAAATCATCAGCAGGTAAAAGACATTGCTCAGAAGGATTTAAGTTGTAAAATTCCTGAGCGATCAATTCGCTCAATTCCATCCATTACCCCTAACCCTACCCCATCAACTTCCTCTGTATCTGTTGCTCAACCGCCCTTATCAAATGTCCGTCAACAACGTGGAAATACACCATCTATAACATCAATTATTCAATCTTTAATGGCAGAACTCAGTGTTATTTGGTTGCTGTTATTAGGGGTGTTTATGGTGGTGGTTTCTTCGGGGGTGATTGCCGCAAGTTGGTGGCAAACATTCCCGGCCGTTTTGCAATACGGACTTCTCTGGTTATATACATTAGGGTTCGGAGTTGCTAGTTGGTGGACAGGAAAACAACCAACGTTAAGATTAACCACTCAAGCATTACGCATTGTTACTTTATTATTAGTTCCTATTAATTTTTTGGCCATGGATAGTTTTCCTCTTTGGCATACTTTTTTGGGGTTAATGGGAATGTTGATCGGGAGTTTATCGTTAACTTTATTAACCATTTATTTTTTTAAGGATAATGGTCAATCTCCAGGGAATTCTTTGCCTTTGCTGAATCATTTGGGGTTAACTTATTTACATTGGGGATGGACGCTTCCAGGAATTCCTTTCATGGCGACTTATTTAGGGGTAGTTGGTACTATAATTATTACTTTAATTTCTCCTAGAAATACTGAGAAAAATAATCAAAAATTTTTGCCGTTTAGTTTAACGGAAGCTATTATCATTTATGCGTTAATTATTCTTTTGGTTCGAGCGATTTTTCTGACTCAAGTTGATATTTTTCAATTGGGTTTAGCCATTGGTTTATGTGGGTGGTTAATGGGATGGCGATCGCCACCAAAAACCCCTTGGAAATGGTTAGGAAGTGCAACTTTAATGTTGGGATGGTTGTTATCTGTTTTTACAATTCCTGCACAGGCAATCGCTATTAGTTTATTGGCCATAACTTGGTTAGGAAAACGGTTAAAAACTTCGGGTTCACGACGAGATATTATCTTAATTTTTCTCATTGGGTTACAAGTAAATTGGTTAATGGTTCGTTTATCTATTCTGCAAACAGTATGGACTAATATTGTTGATTATACAAACACTACTGATTATCCTTTTGTTTTAAGTAGTATTAGTCTTTTCCCTTATTTATTTTTGCTGTTAATAGGTAGGATTTTTTTACTAAAAAATAATAATATTAAGTTGTATCAGTTTAGTGGTCAATTAATTTTTGCATTTGGTATAATTTTAACCGCTATTAGTTTAATCAATCCCCTAATTAGAACGAGCAACTTAATGTTATCTAGTTTAATATTGGCTTATGAAACTAGACATAAACTTAAAAATAATCGACGTTTCTTCATGAAACCCTTGGGATTAATTACTAATATTGGATTATTGTTAACGTTATTTTCTGCTATTAATTATTATTTACCCAATCTTTCTATCAATATTTTTTCATTAATATTCTTGGGATTAATGATTGCTGAAATCCTAGCATCTTTAGTGACTCTACAGCAAGAGTCTCTACTGAAATTGATTATTAATAACTCTTGGGGAATTGGCTTATTTTTGGGTATGTTATCCTATGGTCTATTCTGGTTTGAATTACCATTTAATTCACCTTTCTGGGGGGTGAGTTGGTTGATTTCTCCTCTATTTTTGACTGCGATCGCTACTTATTATTTACCTCGAAGAAAACTAGCAACCGACTTAAGTGTGATCGCCATATGTCTGGGACAAGCTTTAACAATTTATTTCCCAGAAACTCAATTAATAGGGTTGATAACTGGAAGTATTTTAATGATTATAAATACTCACTATTTACGTCATATATATTCAGTGATTATTACTATTGCTTTAGGATTAACATCCATTTTTTTCTATTTATCTTATCTGGATTTATCTTCTTCTTTATGGGTACTTTCAGGGGTTATTATAACCCTTCTTCTTTGGTTTATTCGTCATGTTTTGATTGAAAATACATCGCATTTAGCTGTTATGTATGCTCAAGCTTTTGATGGTTATGCTTATGTACTATCCTCAATAATTTTAATTAGATTAATTGATTCTTCTTTGGTTTATACTTCAGCCACTAATACCTTAATTTCTGCCATTTTATTAATGGGAAGTGTTGCTTATCATAGTTGGCAATCTCCCACTATAAATAATAAAATACCATTATTATATAGCATAATAATTTTAGCAGTTGTTCCTATTCCCGCTTTATCATTACCATTATGGGGATGGATAGAATTAGCGATCGCAACTCTTTTGATGGTGGTACAAACAGAGGTTTTTAAGAAGGATAGTTTAGCCTTTATTACTATTGGTTTTATCATCGGATTGATGGTGGTTACTTTAGAAAACAATGGTTTACAGTATGCGGAACAATTTTGGGTATATTGGTTATTATTAGCAGCAATTCTTACTATTTTATTCTGGATTATTTATCATATTTTTAATCATTATCAATTTAATTACTTTGACTACTATAAAAAAGCATCAAATTTATGGGGTTTCACTTTATGTACTGTAACAGTCACAATTATTTCTACTTTTAGATTAACCACTGATTACCTTTTGAATAATGATTTAGTTTTACTGGTTACTCTCAATCTAATTATGATAGGAGTAGTTTACCGTAGTTGGCAAAAACCAAGAGAAAATAATCTACTATGGTTTAGTATCATTGTAATTTTAATGACTCAGTTTTCAACACCTAATCCCTTAATAGCTAAAATCATTACATCAATAATAGGAACAGGATTGCTGTTTATTAATAGTTATTTATTGACTCATATTTCAACAGCTTTTATAACAGTGGGTATGGCCATCTTTTGTCGTTCTCTCATCGTCTTGAAAGCAGCAGAAATTCTCCAATATCCAAAAATTTCTCTCTGGATAGTAAGCGATAGTTTAACCTTAGTGATTCTTTGGTTAATTTGGAGTTATTTAAAACAAAAATCTCAACCTTTAGCTAATATTTACACAAAAAGTTTGGATGTCTGGGGAATAATTATCTGTGGTTTTCTCTTAACCGCTTTAACAGTATATTCTGTTGCAATTTATGGTAATTATATTAATCCTTCCCTTACCGTTATTATCGCTATCGGTATTTTATTTATGGCTATTTTTTATCGGACGAAAAAACAGCCCAATAATTTGATGTTTTATACATTAGGATGGACATTAGAATTGTTGACAATTAATATTACAGCTAAGTTCAATCAGTCTTTAATCTTATTAGCTTGTATCAATATTATTTTAGGGATTGTATTACAAATCATTGGAGAATGGTGGCAAAAAAGAAGGGGAGACCAACAATTTTTAAGCAGTTTACGCATTTTACCTCTTTTATATGGAGCATTAGCAACAGCACTACGCTGGAATTTGTTTAATAATTTTACAGGATTAATCTCTCTTGGTTTTGCTTTAATTATTATTGGTATTGGAAGACAAAAACAACAGTTTAAATCCCTAACTTATTTAGGAATGATCATAATTTCTTTATCTACTTATGAACTTTTATTTTATCAAATTAATAGTTTATCTTGGGGAGATCAATATATTAGTATAGCTGCACTGTCAACCACAATTATGTATGTTTATCGTCTGTCTTCTTCCTGGTTATCTTCCTATCTTTATTTAACTCCAAGAGAAGTTAAAATAATGGCTCATATCCACTGGATTTTAGGAAGTAGTCTTTTAGGTTTTTCTTTATTAGATACTCTCATATCACAACAATTAATCGGCTTAGGTACGGGCATCTTTTTAACTCAATATGCTATCTTAGAAGGTAGGAACTTCATAGACAAAAGCAAAGGAGAAATTTGGGTCTATTTAGGATTTTTAGAAGGGGGAGGAGTTGCTACTTATAGTCTATTAACCTTTTCTTATACTTTCTTCGAGCAGGTAATAGGTTCCATCCTTTCTTTATTAAGTATTATTGTTTATACTCTACCTTGGGAACAATGGGGATGGTCAAAAAGACCCTGGAATCAATTAGCTTTTAGTTTACCGTTAGTTGGGGTTTTTAGTCACTTTGATTTCATGACTTTGCTGGTTGCTTCTATTTGTTATGGAATCCTTGCTAAACTATCTAATAAACCACGTTTCTTTTATCTCAGTTTACTGTTACTCAATCTTGCTGTCTACAATCACATAAGCATAGTCAAGCAACTATCTCCCTTATTATACTCAAGTGTAGTTTGTGTATCTCTTCTATTAATTATTATCATTGAACCCTATTGTCAAAGAGAAGAAGGAAAATCAATTAGACATTTTATCCGTCTGGTTGCAACAGGAATTTTATGTACAGTTTCCTTGGTATTTTATCGAGAAACTGGTATCATTGCAGCCTTATTAGGACTTCTTTTAATAACCACTGGTTTAGGACTAAAAACCCGCGCGTTTTTATTTACAGGAACCTTTACTTTCTTAATCACTGTTTTTTATCAATTAGTTATTGTTAGTTTTAGTTATCCTCTGCTAAAATGGGTAATGGGTTTGTTTCTAGGATTAGTCTTTATTTGGATCGCTGCTAATTTTGAAAATAGACGGACTCAACTCACTACCATTCTTAATCATTGGATGGAAGAATTTGAAGTATGGGAATAGATATTGAACTACCCCAACGCAAGGCGATGGGGATTCTTTTGTTAAGCCTCGAATTTGTATCGATTGTGTGACTAACATGGTCAAGATTGACAATATATATTGCTCATATTATAACATCTCAGTAAGATATTGAGGGGGATTATTTTTAATGGATGCTTCGCGGTTGATATTTTGGTCGGTCATTGATGCACACCATTGAGAAGGATGGGGTATTCTGCCCGACATCAGGATAAAATTGCTCAGAACTTAGCTGTTGGCGAAATCATTGACAAGAAATAAGCAAAAATAGATAATGAAAAAACATTTATTTTCCTTGATAGATGATGACTAAAAACTCTCTAAAAAATGATAAAAATATTACTCCCATTCCCTCCTGGTTAAAACGTCCCATAGGCAAAGCGAGTGAACTTTCTACCGTTGAAAAAATTATCAAAAAACGGAAGATTCATACTATTTGTGAAGAAGGTCGTTGTCCCAATCGGGGAGAATGTTATAGTAAAAAAACAGCCACATTCCTCTTAATGGGTCCAACTTGCACCCGTTCCTGTGCATTTTGTCAAGTGGATAAAGGTCATGAACCCATGAACCTCGACCCCCAAGAACCCCAAAAAGTGGCAGAATCGGTTAAATTATTAGGACTCAGCTACGTTGTCCTTACCTCTGTTGCACGGGATGATTTGGAAGACGGTGGGGCCCAATGGTTCTTTAATACCATGACTGCTATTCGCACTCTTAACCCCCAAACTCAAATCGAAGTGTTAACCCCCGACTTTTGGGGAGGGAAAGAAAGGGAAATCAGTCAAAAACAACGAGTTTCTACGGTAGTCGCTGCTAAACCTGCTTGCTACAATCATAATATTGAAACCGTACAACGTTTGCAGGGGCCAGTGAGACGAGGAGCAAAATACGAGCGATCGCTGGATGTGTTACATTGGGTCAAAGAAATAGACCCTACCGTACCCACAAAATCAGGATTGATGTTGGGTCACGGGGAAACCGAAGCAGAAATTATGACAACGTTAAAAGACTTAAGAAAAGTAAAATGCGATCGCTTAACCTTGGGACAATATATGCGTCCTTCTTTCGCTCATCTTCCAGTACAAAAATATTGGACTCCTGAAGAATTTGACAAATTAGGAAAGATTGCTCGTTCTTTGGGTTTTTCCCATGTTCGTTCGGGCCCATTGGTTCGTAGTTCCTATCACGCAGGAGAAGAGCATTAGTTGACACTATCAACAGTTGCGAGAACCACATTATCTTGTAAATCAAAATACGCCTTAGATTTATCATCTCCCCATAACTCAAATAAATAAATTACTTGATTCTCAGCAATATTAATTTTGCCATCTTTGACATACTGTTGCATAAAGGACTCAATCGTATTTTGACCACCGTAAGGAGTATGATCAGGGACAGGATCGCCATTAACCAGAACTTCAAGTTGTGGACTGTGAGTATCATTGCTAGAAACGGTCTCATAATGTCCACCACAAATAGAACCATTTCCTGCAATAGATTCCACATCAAAAGTTGTTCCTGCGGGTTGCTCGGGTAAGGTCAAGGAAGAATTGGAATCCCACGTTTGTTGATTTCCATCAATATAAATATTGGTTGTCACAGGAATATCTCCTTCACTACAAACAATCTCACCCCCTAATACTTCAAACTGAATATTAGTAGCAGATTTTTCAAGTCTTAACTTGTTATTATCAACAGTAAATACCGGCTTATCTTGTGTAAAACCTTGGGTCATATTACTTCTAGCAAAAGCCGTTGTTTCAATTTGATAATTAATGTTTTTACGCCAAGTCTTATTATCAGCAGTGGTGGCCAATTGAAGTTTAATCAGTTTTTCTTCCGAGTTAACACAAGCGTTAAATCCTTCAGTTGCATTCATATTACTGGGTTGCCAATCAGCAGGACAATCGGCGGTTTTTACTGTGTTATCAACACTATCGATTAAGACATGGGATTGCCAAGTTTCAGGGTTATTGATTTCTGCTTCATCATAATCACCTTTTTCATCAAAAGCTGGACCCCATCGCTCGATAACATCAGGTCCCTCCCAAATATTTTCTGCTGGTTTTGTATAGTAAATAATTCGTTGAGGAACATCAGGAACTTGAAAAACGACAATGGGTTTTGCCCCTGTTGGAAGGGTAAAGTCAGGAGCGTCAGCTAAGGATGAAACTGCATCAGACTCAATTCTTCTTCCTCGTTTTATCTCATCTGTCATAAATTCTAAAGCTCGATTGGCATTAAATTGAATTCTCCCTTTTGCTGATGCTTTTTGATCCATAGAGAGAATATTAACTAACCCAAATCCTGCAATCCCAACAACAAAAGACATTAAAGAAGACCCTAGTACGATTTCCAACAAAGTTGCACCAGCATGAGGGTTATTTTTTTTGATCAGGGGTAAAATTTGGGTGAGTTTCATAAGAGTAACTGAATAAATCTTGTCCATGTATCTACAGACAACAAGTTATCATTTTTTTTGAGAACCTGCAAGTATTTACTGAGTTGATATTTAGCTTTTTCAACTGACAAGTTTTATCAAGATTATATAAAGATATCAGTAATTATATAAAGGGATAAATAAATATTATGGTATGAAATAAAACGTCAGGAGTAAAATTACTGAAATTTAAGCATAAATTACTTAGTTAATCTCTTGGAATAGATTATCAAAATAAAAAAATATTACGTATTTACCTCAAATTATACATAAGAAAAAAACAACTAAATTCCGTATTAATACTAGAACTTAGTTGAGGCACTTATCTGTATTAGATTAACTAATTATTACAAAGGTATCGCTGAGCAACCCTCATCATTTCGGGGTCATCTTGAGGACGACTTCCCCCCATTCCTAACCCCGAACGAATCAAATCTTCTGCTAAATTTTCTAAGGGATCACTATTAGCAATTCTTTTACACATTGCATAACCATCTTCCAGCAATTCTCGAACAGTAAATGAGCGATTTCGATCTTGCTCATACATAACCCTTACTGCTTCCTGGACATAACGAATTTCGTCTTGTTGATCAGCCTGTGCATTAGCATTTGAATGAATACTGCTGCTGAAAAATATTGCTGTTAATAATATAATTGATTGGGTAAACCTTAAGTTTCTCATGACCAATTGTCCCACTATCCTATTGTGCAGAGTCTCTCGTCTTCCGCAATCTTAACGTTCATTGTTGTTCCAAGATAGCAAATTTAGGATAAATTTAAGATACTTAATCGGTTAACTACTATTAACCTGAAAAATTGGGAGAAACTGCTCGTTTTTTGTGTTTCTCCCATATTGGTTCTGGTCTCTTGTTTCTTAGTTCCTATAACGCAGGAGAAGAAAACTAATTAGTGCTGTCAACAGTTGCTAGGACGACATTATCTTGTAAATCAAAATACGTCTGGGATTGATCATCTCCCCATAACTCAAATAAATAAATTACTTGATTCTCAGCAATATTAATTTTGCCATCTTTGAC